>NZ_JADBVM010000231.1:0-31928 GCF_020244875.1 Microcystis sp. M44BS1 | reverse complement strand
TTTCAACAATTGATAAGCACCCACATCAGTCAGAGAAGTAAAATCCACTTCTATAGCTAAATCGGGAGGAGGATCAACAGTTAAATCAATTCTTTCTTTGCCTAAAATTGCCTGTCTATTATCAATATAAAAACAAGTATCTGGTTCTAATCCCGCTTCTCCCAGCATTTTCAAGGTAATCGGATCAAAACATTGCCAGTCTTTACCTTGACGACGGAGGATAATTTTTACTAAATCCCTTAATGTATCAACACGATTGCCATGACTTGGTAAAGGAGACATAAGCCTAATTTCTTGAGTTTTGCGATTAAAATAGAGTTTGGGATAGGTTTTTTGGAGACGTAAACTCAGCAATCTTTCGTAATCTTCCCAAGTCTGATACGGAAAAATAACTTGACTGCCCGGAGATAAAGATAAAGTATTTTCGTTGAGAGTAATTAGTAGCATTTTGGTAATTATCTTTAGTTTGTCAGATCCCCCCGCCTATCGGCACCCCCTTATTAAGGGGGGCAGGGGGGATCAAGCCTTATTAAGCGTGGATTAAGGGGGGATTAATTGGGTACATGGCTCACTTTTATACAAAAAGTGTTTTAACTAAAATTCTCTAAAGCTTCAAACTGACGTAAAGCAAGACTAGAACCTTGATTCCAGCCTAATTCTACATAATAGGGAAAAAGTTTCTTGATATTTATATCGGGAAAGAGACGACTATTTTCCCTTTCTTGATAACTGTCTTCTATTAACAAATATATTTTTAATTCTTCCCGACGATAAACCCACAATTCGGGGATTTTTAGCAATTGATAAGCTCCTACATCA
This sequence comes from Microcystis sp. M44BS1, assembly GCF_020244875.1. Classification (NCBI taxonomy): domain Bacteria; kingdom Bacillati; phylum Cyanobacteriota; class Cyanophyceae; order Chroococcales; family Microcystaceae; genus Microcystis; species Microcystis sp. M44BS1. Next base: position 31,109 of record NZ_JADBVM010000231.1, on the reverse strand, counting down.
GTCAGAGAAGTAAAATCCACTTCTATAGCTAAATCGGGAGGAGGATCAACAGTTAAATCAATTCTTTCTTTGCCTAAAATTGCCTGTCTATTATCAATATAAAAACAAGTATCTGGTTCTACTCCTGCTTCTCCCGGCATTTTCAAGGTAATCGGATCAAAACATTCCCAGTCTTTACCTTGACGACGGAGAATAATTTTTACTAAATCACTTAAAAGATTGATACGTTTGCCATGACTTGGTAAAGGAGACATAAGCCTAATTTCTTGCGTTTTGCGATTAAAATAGAGTTTGGGATAGGTTTTTTGGAGACGTAAACTCAGCAATCTTTCGTAATCTTCCCAAGTCTGATACGGAAAAATAACTTGACTGCCCGGAGATAAAGATAAAGTATTTTCGCTGAGAGTAATTAGTAGCATTTTGGTAATTATCCTTAATTTTTTGCTGTTATCTCTTATTTTTTTTCGGCTGAGGAGACTTCTAAAACTGCTTTCGGGTAGGCAATGCGTTGATGGTGGAATTGTTGCCAAACCTGCACAAAAACCTCGGCAATAATTGGTAATTCCTCCTGACGAATACCACTATCTACTAATTGTTGATCGCGCCATCGGGCCTGAAAAATCTTTTTGATCATATCCATGGCTTGTTCTGGGGAGGCCTCCTTCAGCGATCGCAAAGCGGCCTCGCTACTATCGGCTAACATAACGATCGCCGTTTCTCGCGATTGGGGAATCGGACCATCGTAGCGAAAAGCCGCCTCATCGACGAATTCTTGACCATTTTGGGCGGATTTTTGCAAAGCTTGCTGATAAAAATAGGAAATTAAGAGATTGCCTTGGTGTTCAGGAATAAAATCGCGGACTACTCGCGGTAAACCGTGTCTGCGGGCCATGACTAACCCTTCGCTAACGTGCTTTTTAATAATCTCGGCGCTGACGTAGGGATCGTTAATTTCATCGTGTTTATTCGGGCCACCCATTTGATTTTCAATAAAACCGAGAGGATCGTGCATTTTCCCGATATCGTGATAAAGGGTTCCTGTGCGAATTAATTCCACATTACAGTGCAGTTTTCGGGCGGCCGCTTCAGCTAAACAGGCGACAAAAAGGGTATGTTGAAAAGTACCCGGCGCTTCCGTGGCCAAACGTTTGAGCAAACTACAATTAGGATTGGACAACTCCACCAGACGAATGGGAGTCACCACATCGAAACAGCGTTCCAAATAGGGGGATAATCCTAGGGCGATTACCGTCCAAGCTATTCCCGATAGACCATAGATGAGCGCCGTGGGTAGTAGAGTATAGATGATTGTGCTGGCCGTGGCGCTAACGATTAGGTAGGTGAGCAGATAAACACCCCCTTGACTGACTCCGATTCCCATCCCTAGGAGCGATAATTCATCCCGGGAGCGCAATTTTGCCGCTATGATCGCCGCTAATAGTCCCCCAATCGTCCCGGCGATTAAATCGGCGCTGATGCCTTGGATGCTGAATAGGGAAAGACCGGCAGTTAAGAGGACTTGGGTGACGGCCAGAGTCGGGCCATAGAAACTGCTGACTAATAAACCCACGGCTGCCAGATTGGTAAAGGGAATATGGGCGATCGCTAGGATCGGTGTGGTAAAACTCAGTAAACCCAAGAGCAGAAAATCCCGGTGACGCAGAGGCCGATGGAGACGTTGAGCAACGAGGCAAAAAGTCCCGATCGCGCTGGTGACAAGGATTGCCGTTGACCCTAAACCCATCCAGTTAATGCCCCGTTCGCTCAAACCAAAACCATCGATGAGAACAAACTGAGCTTGAGTAATTTTTTCGCCTGCTTTAACGATAATTTGACCGGCTTGAGCGCTAGACATGACCATATCTACCGCTTCCACCGCTTTAGTGGCTTGTTCTTTGGTGGCCTCTCGATCTTCTATCAGGTTCGTTTGTCCCTCTAGGACCGCCAGAAGGATATTTTCGGCTAAAGACTGCTGGCGACTGGTTAGGCGATCGCTGCTAATCTGCACGGCGATGGTATCCTGTAGGTGACTGGTGGAAATCCCTGGGGGAATGCCTTGCACCAAAATCCGGCGACTCGCTTGCAGGATGGCTGTTTCTAGGTTTGGCCACTCTCGATCGCCCATTTGGGCCGCTGTGATCAGATCGGCGTATTTGAGTTTATTTAAGCTGGAATGCCGATAATTTTGGCTGGTTTGCTCCTTTATTTGCCGTAATTGCCCTAATCGATCGATAAATTGCTCAAAGTTCCCCTTGGCCACGCGCTGACGATAGGCTTGGATTTCGCTAACAGCATATTCCTGCTCTTTTGTCAAGAGGTTTGTAAAAGATTCTTCATAGTTGAGGCGGCTCTGTAGAGTTGACCATTGAGCGGCAGAAAAGGTGAGCAGCATTTCCATTGTGGCGTTGGAAATATTTCTGCCCATTAAAATGGAATTTCTTCGCAAAATTGGGCTAATTTGACTTAATTGCCCTAAAGTGTCTCGCAGCGATCGCTCTATCTGGGCGGTGGTTTGGGGGTCTCTTTTCAGCCTGGGAAGCAGTCCAGCCCGAATTTTTTGGCGTTTGAGGGCGGTGGTTTCTTGGTCTTGAAAACGGGCATCTTCGGGGGCGATAATCGTAACGGGGGAAATAGTCCCGACGGCCAATTTCGGCTGATTATAGAAACGATAACCGACCACGCTAGTCAGACAACCGACGGTAAACAGGAAGATTAAGGGTCGTCGCAGTTTACCCAGGGAGTAAGAGCGAGATTTTCGGGCAGAATCAGGAAAAACAGTGAAAGAATGCAGAAAATGATTCATAAATTCCAGCTAAATTCTATAAACTGCGCCACCATGCCCAGAGAAAAAATACCGGCAGCTCGGTTTTGGGTTCCCTCTTCTATTTTAAGGACTCCCTGTGCAAAAAAATTTTTTCTCGAAAGGTATCTAGGGGCTGCTGAAAAAGTTTGTTGGTGGGGTTAGGAGTCGGTCGCCGGTCGGGGAAGAGAGAGGCAAAAGGCAAGGGTTTGGAACTACACAAGGGAGGGTCTTTCTCCGTTTCCTGATGGGTTAAGCAAGAGGTAGAACCTCTAGAAATGCGTTGCAAGGGAGACCCTTGCAACGAGGTACGAGGTAAATTATCAATAGCTCTAATCTATTTCTAGATTTTCTAAATCGGCTAAATCTTGTAATCTACCTGATGCTTTTTTGTTTTTTTTAAGATTTTCTAAGTCGATAAAGTTAACAATAATATCGTCAATTTTAACCTCAATTCTGGATAAGTAACAAGTTTGGAACTCTACCCCATCGGGGGTTGTAATTAAATCAATACGGTTAGGAGGATAACCTAATTGTATCACTTGATCTGGCGTTAAAAAGTCATCAATTGTTAATCCTAAAGAACCAAAACCGAACCCTTCTAAGGCTTTGATTAGATTATAGGCATTTAACGAACTCATTTCTATCCAAATATCAATATCTTTAGTATAACGAGGATAGCCATGTAAGGCAACGGCATAGCCGCCTAAGACGAGATAACGCACTTGATTATCGTTTAACAATTGTATAAACTCTTTGAAGTCTTGGTTCAGCATTATATTTATATTGATGATATTCTTGACGAATTTCTTCTAAGGCCGATAGTCTCGTTTGGTACGATTGACTACGCCAATAGGCTGTCTCCGTTTTGGGAGCTTTTAAGTTAACTTTTTGATGAGTGATTTTCATAGAGAGATTAAGTAGGTAGGCGTTAAAAACTATCAGACACCCCCCTTATCAAGGGGGGCAGGGGGGATCGAACTTAAAATCCATTTTTAATTTAATTATAACCCAGCTACTTAAGTGTTATTTTTCGCCTTTATTGTTTAAAGAGGGATGGCAGTTTCTAGGGAAATTTTAAGATTCGTGTTCTCAGAAATCCTATAGTTAAGTTTTTCAAAACCAATAACTTCGCCTTTTTGATTTTTCATTAAAATAACTTCGTCGCCGGTTTCTTCGCAGAGATATTCTGAAGAGCGATCGCCAAACCACACGGTTAAGGTATTGCCCATCGGATCATAATAAACGTTTACTTCTGCCATAAAATTTCCCCTTCTTTAATTGCATCGGTGGGATAAGTGGTAATTAGGAAGCCATCACCATTGAGTTTTCGGATAATGGCACAGAGCCAACGTTTTGGTCGTTGAAGTTTATAAAAAAGATAAACATTAGGGTCACTGCGGCTACGTCGAATTTCATCAGGTTGGCTAAGGGTTTCTTGGACTAATTTTTCTTGTCCTTTCATTATAGGATGTTTTATCTGGGTGATAATCCTAAATCCTTTGAGTATAGGCTACTTATGAAGACAGGCACTCATGCAAGAGGCACTCATGCAAAAAGGGGAATAAATAATCAGTCTTTAATAACCAGATTTAGTATAACCTATCCCTGCGTCTTCATCGGCCCGCATCCTGTAGGGGCGAAGCATTCGGGCAATAACCTATTGCTGAAACCGTAGATTTTCTATCCGAATGCTTCGCTCGTACTTTTTCAGCACAGAAAACGGGTTTCTCCGAGAAACCCGTTTTCTACTCATGGACACCCCCCCTTATCAAGGGGAGCAGGGGGGATCGACACCCCCCTTATCAAGGGGAGCAGGGGGGAGAACCCAAATAACCAGATTTAGTATAACCCCTAAACTAATACACTTGTGCTATAACTTTCCCAAAAAAATTCCGGAAAAGGGAATGAGGGAAAAAAAAGGGAAAAAAAAAGAGAAAAAGGGTTACAGGGTCCTCCCAGCACCGCACACCACCCGAAAACCGAAGCTGTTGACGAAGCCGCGGCGGTCGTAGATGAGGCGGAAAGCGGAACGGCAGAAAAGAGGATTGAAGAACCAAGAACCGCCCCGCAACGGAGAACGATTATCAGCCCCATTTTCTATCCAGACACTGCCATCCGTCGGCGCACCGTCATAATTATCGTGCCAAGTATCGGCGCACCACTCCCAGACATTGCCGTGCATATCGTATAACCCAAAAGCGTTTGGGGGAAATTGTCCCACGGGAGTCGTTTGTTGTCGATATTCTCCTGTAGGTTCATCGGCATAAGTTTCAGTAGCTCGATAGTTAGCTAAATCTGCCGTTATCGTTTCCCCAAAGTGAAAGGCGGTTGTTGTCCCCGCTCTACAGGCGTACTCCCATTCTGCCTCACTCGGTAGCCGATATTCCCGTTTTGTTTCCCTTGATAGTCGTTGACAGAATTCTGTTGCTTGATACCAGTCGACTCTTTCTACGGGTAGCCCATCCCCTTTGAAGCGAGAGGGGTTTGTCTTCAGGTTGATGTCTATTTTAGCAGTTGCGGCAACTGCTCTCCACTGGGCCTGGGTAATCGGGGTTTGACTGATATGGAAAGCGGGGACTTTGACTAGGTGTTGTGGTCTTTCCTTTTTAAATTCGTCCCAACTAAATCTTTTAATCAGTCTAAAGATTTCCCCATATCCCGTTCCCATCCAGAATTCTCCTTGGGGAATATACATCATGCGGATATAGTTTTGAGCTTTTTTCCGGTTGCCAACTTCCGGAAGGTTTTCATCGTAAAAATAGGCTTTAACAGGTTTTCTCTCGATAACTTTGCCTGTTTCATTAACCAATACCGTTTCTGCGGTAAAAAGGAAAAGGTTTTCATTGTAGGGAACAATAGCGGCTACTTCGTCTATTAAACGTTTTTGGACATTGCCAACGTGGTTTAAATCCCCTCTAGAATAGGCGGCAATCGGTTCATTAAGCAATAACAAGGGTTCATAATCGGCTAAAGCAGCGGATATATTTTCTAATAAAGCTGTCAATCTCACAAGACGCACTCGGTTATTATTTTTGATAGCTTCTGCTAGTACCTGTCTGATTTCATTGACCGCTTGACTAGGTTTTAGGTAGGCAAGAGCTAACCATTGTTGATTTTGCCAATAAACCGATTTTGAGCAATAATCACCGATTTGTTCCTGAATATAGGTTTGTAACTGATAGGCCAGAGATTTGAGTTCCTCTGGGGTTAATTTTTCTAATAGTAGTTTACGAACATCGGGAGACATTTCATAAAGTTCTCGATCTATTTTGCGGACTAAACTGGACAGTAAAATATCAGCGATCACATACCAAGGAGCTTGATTATTTTTATCTTGATGTTGACGCAGATAATAAAGTAAATTAGGGGATAAACTAAGGGGAAATGCCGCTCTTTTCGCTAGTTCTCTGGTGTTTGGTTCGTTTTCTTCTTCAAATAATCTTAAACGGCTTTCTGCGCTAAAAAAATCTTCATCCTCATCCCAATTATCCCCTTGTTGAAACTGATTAGGATTAAATAAATGACGGGGTGGGATAGCTTCTTCTTTTAGCCATGTTATCAAGTTTTCCCAGTCCTCTGTGGTTAGTTCAAACATGGAAAAATTGGGTATATCTTCAGCTAAATCAGCAATATCGATCGCAGTTGTCCCATACCATCGATGATAGGGTAAGGGGTTTAACCATGCGACTCGGCTAAATCTTCGGCTAAATCGTCGGATAAGGGTTTCTGTTGCGCTCAAGCGCTCTTCTACATAACGTTTTCTAGCGGCACCCGCATCACTAAGAATTAGACAACTGGTTACTTCCGGAGAATAGTTAGAGAGAACTTTGCTTAAAGATTGACTTTCCCAACCGTTTTCTTGTCGTAAAACCTCGTCTCTAATCAGATTATCAAAGTAAAAATGGGGAACATTTGCCCAAGTTTGCTTCATTATTCGCCCAAATCCTGCAAAGGGAATCATCGAGTCAGAACAATCAATAAAAATAATAATTTCTCGGCGATAAAGTTGTTTCTTTTGGTAAATTATTTGATCAAAAAAGCCTCGTTTAGCCGTTGCCATCACCGTAGCTTTTAGATCCCAAGTTTGTCGAGGACTTTCTAGGGGTAATGGACGCAGTTGCTGCCAACTTTCTTGTAACTTAGCGATGCCAATAGGATAATAATCAGGATTATCTAAGGAGGTGATTTTTTTTCGCTTTTCAATAGCTGTGGCAATTTGTGGAAATGAAGTCTCCGGTGCTATTTTTGTATCCCCAGAAGGGGTAATTTCTAATGAGGGAGATTCCCTATCATCCATCGGGTTTATGATTTTGCTAATCGATTCTTCTGGATGACGAATAGGTATTTTTTGGGCTATTTCTATATTTATTTCTGGTTGGAATTGTAGCATCTCTGTCCAGGCCTGATCAAACTTTTGTCTTTCTTCTAGGGATTTAACCCATAAAGCTTGACAAAGAAGTTTAATTTTAGGATTCTCTAAGTTGGGATTCTCTTGAATAGCAATATCAGAATCATTGGCGAGTTTTTGAATTAGGTAATTTTCCACCCGATAATATTGTTCAATAGACAGCAGAAATCCTTCTTCGTCTCTGAGTTGATAAAATAGGTCAAGTAGGGGGGATATCATTGGCTTTTTTAACCTCTTGTTCCATAATCTTGTAAATCAGTACGGCTTTTTAGTAAAACACTAGCGTGGGGTAATTTGTCCCCGTTTAATTTGGCGATAATTTCTTCAGGTTTGTACTTGAGCAACGATTTAAACCAGGCTATTAATTCACTGGTGCTAACTTTTTTTTCTCCTTCAGATTTAGTCTCGTCTTGTGATGTTCTCACTTCCTGAAAACGGTCCACTGCTTTGATGATAACCTCTTGTTCAGCGTCGGTAAAACGTTCGGTTAATATCTTTCTTAATCTTTCTTGGTTGGGTAGCTCAATATAGTGATAAATGCAACGTCTCAGAAAAGCATTGGGTAAGTTTTTTTCTTGATTACTGGTAATGATAATCAGAGGAAAAGCTTGATCATTTGCTTGAATTAATTCTCCTGTTTCTTTAATGAAAAAACGACGAGATTCAATGGCTAAAAGTAAATCATTAGGAAAATCTCGATCCGCTTTATCTATTTCATCAATTAATACTACCGATTGTTCTTGTTTATCTTTACTTTGTTTAAATGCTTTACCCAAGGGTTGTAAATCAACCCAATCTTTTGAAGTAGCTGGATTTTTTGGCTCAGAAGAAGATTCTTCTATTTCTTTTTGGCTTAAAATTCCGCTAATTTGAGCAGCTTGTAAACGACCAATATAATCATATTGATAGAGACTATCTTCCGCTTTACTTGTAGATTGAACTATCCACTCATAATATTTTATAGGATTACTTTCCTGACGATAATTAAATTCATAAACTAAGGCATGAGCTAGACGACTTTTGCCACATCCCGGTTCACCTTCTAGTAACAAAGGCATTCCCAATTCAATAGCCAAGTTAACAACTTCTATTAACTCATCACCTGCGTCATAGGGATAAATTTTCTGTTGAATCGGTTCATAATAAAGATCCGATTTGGGTTGAATTTTTCCCGTGTAGGTTAAGGATAGTTTAGCCATCTATTTTCCCTCGATAATTGTCCTTGAAATTGTTGATAAAAAGCTTTCAGTGTGTCTTCTATCTTGCCTTGATCGCTATTTTTCCATAATTGCTGCAAGGTAGATTTAAATAAGTCTGTGGTTTCATCCTGTAAGTCACAACCTAACTGAAGTTGTTGAGCAAAAGTAGGAATAATTTCCTGAAAAGACCGTTGTTCAAAGCGAGAGTCAATCTGTAAGCGGTGAATAGGACTTAATTCTGATAATTTGTCCTTATCTCTCCAATCATTCCCTTCTCCATAATCTAACCAAATCATTAATAAAAAGCCCGGAATGGGACTATTTTGTATTTGACTAGCTTTTTTTAAGTTTTGCCAAAATGAATCAATGTCTTTTAAACGGGAAAAGTCTGCACAATCAATTCCTTCAAAAATCAAACAAAAATTATTAGCTTTTAAATTTTTAATTCCTCCAGAATTATTGAAAAAATGTTCATGAAGACTATAGCTATCCCATTCTTCCTGACCATCTCCTTGAAATTTAAAAACAATAGGTTTAACGGGCAAATTATTAGTGATCAAGATTTGTTCGTGTAAACGACGCAAACACAAAACACGATATTGATGAGGACAAGGGGGAATATAAATACTGCCTTCTCGTAAAGGTTTAGCGGCTATTTTATCAGTAAAATTTACTAGATTAGTGTAATTAAATTTTGTCAAAACATGATAAATTTTTTCATTATTTGTTCGTTGATTTTTTGGGTTTTGATGATGATTTTGACAACATTCTAAGCTGTCAAAATCTAGTCCTAATACTTCGCAATAAGCTTGAACAATATAAGACTGTTTAGAGGTTCTTTGCCCTTTTTTTCCTAGTCCATATTTTTTTTCAGTACAAAACCGCAAACTATCTGTAGATATGCCAATTACCTTTAAAATAGACAAATCTAATAGATAATTAATATCTGCTAAGGTTAAATGAATTAAATTATCATTAATATCTTCAATTCTGTACGCGCTTTTCTTCTGATTTTCAAATCTTTTAAAATCAGATTCATTTTGTAAGTACAATTTCTTACCCTTTGGTTCTAAAACCTCTTTAGTTGCTCTAGATTTTGGCTGAGATTCTGTCATCCAAGCTTTCAAAACATTTAATCGAATGGTATAACTGGAAGTTTTTGTTTGACTACGGTATTCTTCGAGAAATGCCTCAAGTAACCATCGACTTGCTTCTATTAATATTTTCTCTATTTTCTCCGAAGCACAAGAATAGTCTCCCTCATAAGCATCTTTAGCCTTACGAAGGGTTTCCACATCTTCATCCCATAATCTGATTTCGCCAGACCTTAACATAAATCTCGTCAAACGTCAACCTACCATCTGATCCACTTTTTGATCCCCTTTTGCCAGCATTTGCTTAAAGCATTTTAATCAACTTGTCCTCAAAAAACAAGCTATAGGGGGACAGGAGTAAATATGAAAAAGGAAAATTTCTGGCAAAAACATAAAGCGGACATTGACGTGATTTGCCGCATCATCACCACTTTAACTGCCTTGGCTAGTTTGGGTGTTCAAGTGGGAGAGTTAAAGATTCCCCAAAGCGAGATTCCCCCTATCACTGAGGTTCAATTGGAAGCGGGGAAAAACACTCACCTCCAGTAAATGAAGATAAATGCTAGGGATTTAAGCGCATTACCTGAAATAAAGGCCGATGTGCTTTTTTCATGAGACTGGGCTAAAACGAGGGTGAGTTAATAAGATAACCCACCCTGAAAGAGATTTAGCGATCAACTGACCCCATGATAATATCAATACTGCCTAAAATCGCCATAATATCGGCAACTTTTACCCCTTTGAGGATATGAGGCAGAATTTGAAGATTATTAAAATCGGCGGCCCGAATTTTCCAACGCCAAGGGAAAACATCATCATTACCGACGATAAAGATACCTAATTCCCCTTTACCGCTTTCCAAGCGCACATAATGTTCACCTTTAGGAATCTTAAAAGTGGGGGCGACTTTTTTGGCGATATATTGATAGTCAAAATCATTCCAAGCTGATTTTTTCCCTTCTGCCATCCGTTTCGCTTCCAGATTTTCGTAGGGACCACCGGGTAAACCTTTCAGTGCTTGCCGGATAATCTTCACCGATTCGCGCATTTCCCGAATCCGCACCAGATAACGAGCAAAACAATCGCCGGCGGTTTCCCAATGCACTTCCCAGTCAAAATCGTCGTAACACTCGTAATGGTCAACTTTTCTTAAATCCCATTTCACCCCAGAAGCGCGTAACATCGGACCGGATAAACCCCAGTTAATCGCTTCATCTCTGGTAATGCAGCCTACCCCTTCAATACGACGGCGGAAAATCGGGTTATTAGTGATTAATTTCTCGTATTCGTCCACTTTTGGGTCAAAATAGTCACAGAAATCCCCGCACTTATCCACCCATCCGTAGGGTAAATCTACCGCCACGCCACCAATACGGAAATAATTATTATTAATTAACCGCATTCCCGTGGCAGCTTCCCAGAGGTCATAAATCATCTCCCGTTCCCGGAAAATGTAGAAAAAGGGAGTTTGTGCGCCTACATCCGCCATAAAGGGGCCTAACCAGAGTAAATGGTTAGCGATGCGGTTGAGTTCCAACATAATCACCCGGATATATTGCGCTCGTTTGGGAACGGCGATATCGGCTAATTTTTCGGGAGCATTGACCGTAATCGCCTCATTAAACATCCCTGCGGCGTAATCCCATCGACTAACGTAGGGAACGTACATGACATTAGTGCGATTTTCGGCAATTTTTTCCATGCCCCGATGAAGATAACCGATCACGGGTTCACAGTCAATCACGTCTTCCCCGTCAAGGGTGACGATTAAGCGCAAAACTCCGTGCATTGACGGGTGATGGGGTCCCATGTTTAAAACCATGGGTTCTGTTCTCGTTTCAATTTTTGCCATAGGGCTACCGATGATCCCGAAAATCTTTTTAAAGTCATTATAAGTAAACGCCTTGACAATACACAAGGACTATCGGGTATCAGTAATCAGTAATCAGTGATCAGTAATCAGTAATCAGGAGACAGGAGATTATTTTTATTTATTCTCCCCACTTCCCCACTTCCCCATTTCCCCACTTCCCCATTTCCCCACACCCCACACCCCCACTTCCCCACACCCTACACCCCCACTTCCCCGCTCGATCGAGTACAATAGAGTGTTCAGCAAAAGTGATCGGCTATTAGCTTTGATTAGTCCTTCGGTAAGAATATAAACCAGAGAAAAGAGCTATTAAGAGCGGCAATAAGCTGAAAAAGCTCAAAAACTGAATTTTAGGCTGAAGGCTGACGTTAGCTTGCTGAAAGCTGAATCCCGTTGATAATTTTTTTTACTTGAATCACCGTGGTTATCCAAATCGACTCAACTCAAAACTACGAAACCAAAACCCAAGAGATCGCTAGACAACTTTTAGCCGAAACTCGCGAAAAAAAAGGTCTTTGGTCTGCTTTACAGGATCAAATGCGTTGGGATGATAAATTACTCGATTGGGCTATGTCTAACCCCAATTTACGAGTACAATTATTCCGTTTTATTGACTGTTTACCCGCTTTACGCAGTAATGCCGAGATCGCTAATCATCTCCAACAATACCTCGGTGATGCTTCCGTAGAACTGCCCAGTGCGCTGAAAAGTATCCTCAACTTTAGTGATCCTAACTCCCTACCGGCTCAAACGGCCGCCAGTCTGATCAGTAAATCCGTAGAAACCTTAGCTCGTAAGTATATCGCTGGGGAAGACCTAGGGCAAATTACTCGCACTGTCACCCGTCTGCGCAAGGAAAAAATGGCTTTTACTATAGATCTCCTCGGTGAAGCGGTAATTACTGAAGCGGAAACCCAAGTTTATCTACAAAGTTATCTGGATTTAATGACCCATTTGGCTCAAGAAGCAACCAAATGGAATAAAGTTAGCCAAATTGATGAAGCGGACGGCGACTTATTACCACAAGTGCAGGTTTCTGTCAAGCTAACTGCCTTTTATTCTCAGTTTGATCCCATAGATCCCATTGGCAGTAAGGAGAAAGTCTGCGATCGCATTCGCCTACTATTGCGACGCGCTCAGGAGTTAGGGGTGGCAGTCCATTTTGATATGGAACAGTACGTTTATAAAAACCTCACCCTGGCTATCCTGAAAGAATTACTCCTAGAAGAAGAATTTCGCAGTCGTACCGATATTGGCATCACCCTACAGGCATATTTAAGAGATTCTGCCCAAGATTTACAAGATTTAATTAATTGGGCTAAACAGCGCGGTTATCCCCTTACTGTCCGGCTAGTCAAAGGCGCTTACTGGGATCAGGAAACGATTAAATCTCGGCAAAATCACTGGCCACAGCCGGTATATAACGAAAAATCGGCCACCGATGCCAATTATGAGCGGATGACGCGGTTATTATTGGAAAATCATCAATATTTATACGCCGCCATCGGTAGTCATAACGTGCGATCGCAAGCCTTGGCCTGTGCGATCGCAGAAAGTTTAGAAATTCCCCGTCGTCGCTTTGAAATGCAGGTATTGTACGGCATGGGCGACCAATTAGCCAAAGCCTTAGTGAAGCGGGGTCATCGGGTGCGGGTTTATTCCCCCTACGGACAACTTTTACCCGGTATGGCCTACCTAATCCGCCGTTTATTAGAAAATACTGCTAATAGTTCCTTCCTACGGCAAAATTTGGAGGATCGTCCCGTGGAAGATTTAATCGCAGCCCCCCGGGTTTTAGGCAATGATAACCCGATTATCACCGGTTTTCCTAATGCCCCCGATACAGATTATGCCAACGAGCAATTACGAAATGAAGCGAGTCAAGCTCTTACTTTTGTCAAAAATTCCCTCGGTAAGACCTATTTGCCCCTAATTAACGGCGAATACGTTGCCACCAATGTTCAAATTAATTCCGTTAATCCCTGTAACCCGCAGGAAATAGTGGGGAAAGTAGGCTTAATTGAGGTGGAACAGGCAGAAAAAGCGATCATAGCGGCTAAACAGGCTTTTCCCGCTTGGAAACGCACACCAGTGGCTAAAAGAGCCGAAATACTGCGAAAAGCGGCAGATTTGATGGAAGCGCGACGACACGAGTTATCGGCCTGGATTTGTTTGGAAGTGGGCAAAGTTATCCAACAGGCGGATCCGGAAGTGTCAGAAGCGATCGATTTTTGCCGTTATTACGCCTCCGAGATGGAAAGACTGGATTTAGGGCATAATTTCGACGTGGCAGGCGAGAATAATCGTTATTCCTACCAACCCCGGGGTATTGCTTTAGTGATTTCTCCCTGGAATTTCCCCCTAGCGATCGCAGTTGGCATGACAGTAGCAGCTTTAGTAGCAGGTAACTGCACGCTATTGAAACCGGCTGAGACTTCTTCGGTGATTACGGCGAAATTTGCCGAGATTCTCCTAGAAGCGGGTATTCCTGCCGGAGTTTTCCAATATATCCCGGGTAAAGGTTCCCAGGTGGGGGCGCATTTAGTTAGCCATCCCGATGTTCACCTAATCGCCTTCACCGGTTCACGAGAAGTGGGCTGTCGCATCTATACAGATGCCTCTATCGTGCAAAAGGGTCAAAAACACCTAAAACGAGTTATCGCCGAAATGGGCGGCAAAAATGCCCTAATTGTCGATGAGAGTGCCGATTTAGATCAGGCCGTTGTCGGTGCGGTTAAGTCCGCTTTTGGCTACACCGGCCAGAAATGTTCGGCCTGTTCGCGGATAATCGTTCTGGAAAGCGTCTATGATAGCTTTGTGGATCGCTTTGTCGAGGCTACCGGGTCCCTCAATATCGGGCCGACGGATTTACCGAGTACGGAAGTAGGACCGGTTATCGACGAGAAAGCTCAAGCAAGAATTCGGGAATATATCGAAACTGGCAAAAAAGAGGCAGAATTAGCCCTAGAAATGCCGATTCCAGAAGTGGGTTACTTCGTCAGTCCCACCGTCTTTAAAAATGTTCCCCCTGATGCGGTAATAGCGATGGAGGAGATTTTTGGTCCAGTGGTGGCAATTATCAAAGTGAGTAATTTTGAGCAAGCTTTAGCTGTAGCTAACGGAACTGACTATGCTTTAACCGGTGGCTTATATTCTCGCACTCCTGCCCATATTAACCGAGCTATGCAGGAATTTGAAGTGGGAAACCTCTATATTAACCGGGGAATCACCGGTGCGATTGTCTCCCGTCAACCCTTCGGGGGTTTCAAGATGTCGGGGGTAGGTTCCAAAGCAGGGGGTCCGGATTATCTGCTGCAATTCCTCGAACCTCGTCACATCAGCGAGAATATTCAACGTCAGGGATTTGCACCGATTGAAGGGGCCGATTAAGCGATATAGCTAAAATTGGTTATTATTGGGGGTATAAACCCCCAAATCGGGTTAAATTATCGGCTAAGACTAAATCCAGTTATTAAAAACTGATTATTTATTCTCCGTTTTGCCTTCTGCATGAGTAGAAAACGGGTTTCTCCGAGAAACCCGTTTTCTGTGCGTTACTCAACGGATTTAGTATCAGGAGTCGGTCGTCAGGAGTCAGTATTCAGGAGACTATTTTTATTTGTTTTCCCTTCCCCCCACTTCCCTATCTCCCCACTCCCCTATCTCCCCCCGCAACGCGCACGAAGTGGTCTCCCCACTCTCCTAGACTTTTTAAACAAGATTTAGTATGACAGGGGACTCCCCAGCTGTTGTCTTTCCTAGCTGATTTCTTGGCTGTCAACCTACTGCTATATACTTAAGTTGACAATTGCCTCAGCCTATCAAGAAAAGACTATGACGATTGAAACCGTTGCCACAAAACCCTTTAGTGACCAAAAACCGGGGACTTCCGGACTGCGAAAATCCGTTCCCGTTTTTCAACAACCCCATTATCTGGAAAATTTTATTCAAGCTATCTTCAATACTTTAGACGGTATCGAGGGTCAAACCCTAGTTGTCGGTGGAGATGGTCGTTATTATAACCGTCAAGCTATTCAAACTATCCTGAAAATCGCTGCCGCTAACGGTATCGGTAGAATCCTCGTGGGAACTGATGGTATTGTCTCCACTCCCGCTATTTCTGGGTTAATTCGCGAAAATAACGCTTTTGGCGGTATTGTTCTCTCTGCTAGTCATAACCCCGGCGGTCCGGAGGGGGATTTTGGCATTAAGTACAATATTACTAACGGCGGACCGGCCCCGGAAAATATCACCGATGCAATTTATGCCGAGACGAAGGTGATTAGCAGTTATAACATCCTCTCAGGGGCCGATATTAATCTCGATCGCCCCGGTTCCTTTAAACTGGGAACTATGGATGTGGAAGTGATCGATGCGGTCACTCCCTACGTCAAAATGATGGAAAAGATTTTTGATTTCGATCGCATTCAGGCCCTACTCACTTCTGGTAAGTTTAAAATGTGCATGGATTCTCTCCATGCGGTGACGGGTCCCTACGCTTATGCTCTATTTGAACAGCGTTTAGGCGCGCCCAAGGGTACAGTGTTAAATGGTATTCCCCTAGAGGATTTTGGTGGGGGTCATCCCGATCCTAACCTAGTCTATGCCCATGATCTGGTAGAAATTCTCTTTGGTCAAGATGCACCCGATTTTGGGGCTGCTTCCGATGGAGATGGCGATCGCAATATGATCCTCGGTCAGAATTTTTTTGTTACCCCCAGTGATAGTCTAGCTGTACTAACTGCCAACGCTCATCTAGTACCAGGCTATCAAAATGGTATCGCAGGAGTGGCGCGATCGATGCCCACCAGTGCGGCGGCCGATCGCGTAGCGGCTAAACTAGGAATTGACTGTTATGAAACTCCCACCGGTTGGAAATTCTTCGGTAATTTGTTGGATGCGGGGAAAGCAACCCTTTGTGGTGAGGAAAGTTTCGGCACGGGTTCCAATCATATTCGCGAAAAAGATGGTTTATGGGCGGTTCTTTTCTGGTTAAATATTTTGGCAGTTAAAGGGGAATCTGTAGAGGAAATTGTTCGCAGTCATTGGCAAGAATTTGGTCGTAATTTCTATTCTCGTCATGATTACGAAGAAGTCGCCTTAGAACCGGCCAAAGAGATGATGGCACGTCTCCAGCAGTTGGTTTTAGACCTTAAGGGTCAACAATTTGGTAACTATGAAGTGGAATATGCCGATGATTTTAGCTATACGGATCCCGTGGATGGTAGTGTGAGTAAAAATCAAGGTATTCGCATTGGTTTTACCGATGGTTCTCGGATTATTTATCGTCTATCGGGTACGGGAACTAAAGGAGCAACTCTCCGGGTTTATCTAGAAAGTTATGAACCGGACGCAAGTAAACACGATATCGACACCCAAAAGGCCCTACAACCCTTAATTGATTTAGCCGAAAAAATTGGTCAAATTCGTCAATCTACCGGACGGGAACAACCCACAGTTATTACCTAAAATCTAGGGATCAGCTATCAGTTTTTATCGGGGAAATTTTTGACCTGCTCATCACTGATAGCTACTCCTTAATTACTTTCAGTAATTGCTTTGTGGTACAATTTCTGAATTCCCGTCACTAATTTATCTAACATCGATCGATGGCTATCATGAGTCGGATCAAAACTCTGCACTTTGGTTAATAATTTTGCTTCCTGTACGTCCACGTCGTCATCGCTATAGATTAAAGTGCTAATCGATGTTAGTAGATCTTGATAGATTTCTGGACTAGGATTGTCGCCTAAATAGGACTCTAACCATCGATAACATTCACTGGTTTTAACTGGTTTTAGTTCCGATAATAGTGGTTTAATCTCTGGATCATCATCAAGTTTTTCCCTCACAGCTACCTGTCGTAAATAACTTCTTTCTGATGGTTGAATCACACCATCAATCCAAGCAACACCGATGAGAATTTTCAGTAATTGTTTATTTTTCATCTCACACTTCCTTGACTAACTTAGCCATAAAAAAACCGTCTTGATTATGCCGATGGGGTAACACTTCGATCGCTCCCGTTTCTGTATAGTATTCTGAGAAGCATGAATTAGAGTCAGGAGTGGCCATTTTCCAATCGGGATGAGCGGCTAAAAACTGCTCGATCACTCTTTCATTTTCTAACGGATCGAGAGTACAGGTGGCATAAACTAAGATTCCCTTCGGTTTTACCCAAGTGGCAGCCGAGGCTAAAAGTTCCCCCTGTCGTTTGGCTAGTACAGGTAAATTTTCGGGTGTTTGTCGCCAACGTATATCAGGACGCTTGTGCAGGGTTCCCAATCCTGAACAGGGAGCATCGATTAGTACACGATCGGCGATGCCGCACCACTGGGGACGATCGCGACTATCCCCTAGATGTATTTCGATCGCTTTTAAGTCTAATCTTTTAATATTGGCTTCTAACTGTCGTAAACGGGATGCCGTTTGATCACAGGCTAATATTCTACCTCGATCGCCCATTAATTCGGCAATATGAGTGGTTTTTCCCCCCGGTGCCGCGCAAGCGTCGATAATTGTCTCTCCGGGCTGGGGATCGAGCAGATAAGTGACTAATTGGGCGCTAATATCCTGTAGGGTGTAATTTCCGGCTCGAAATCCCTCTAAACGCTCAATATTGCCTAAACCAGAGGTTAAACGGCAAGCTAGAGGTAACTTAAGATGATTAAAAGCTATATTGGCTGATTCCAACTCATTTTCTAGGGCTTCTCGGCTAGTTTTCAGGGGATTAATCCGAATATCGAGGTCAGGAGAGCGATTAAACCACTGACACAGTTGTTCCGTTTCCGTAACACTAAAGCGATCTAACCACAATTGCACCAACCAATCGGGGAAACTGTGGAGAATCCCCAATCTAGAAGCGGTATTTTCTGGCAAAATTAAAGGATCATCGCCATTAGCAGTTAAACGGAGATATTGCCGCAGCATTCCGTTAACCACCGCCGCTAATTTGCCTAAATGACTGATTTTAGTTAATTCTACCGCCGTATTCACCGCCGCTGATGGGGGAATCTGGGATAGATAACGCAGTTGATAAAGACCAATATGGAGAATTCGCCGTAAATCCGGGGGTTGCTGGGCCGCGGTTTTTTTCCCCAGGCGATCGAGCAGCGCATCCAAAGTTCTTTGTCGGCGCATTATACCATAAACAATCTCCGTTGTCAAGGCTTTGTCAAGACAATTTAAGGAACTAGCGGACAAATGGCGATCAAGAGCGCGATCGGGATAGGCGGAGGAGCGATCGATATCCCGTAAAATCAGCAAAGCCAGCTGACGAGCATTATTCATGCTGTTTCTAGACGATTGCGGAGGAATTGGCGTAATATAGTCAGCGCCGGAATCGGGATTTCGTGGCCCATATTTAACTCGTGATATTCGACGTTAACCCCCAAACCAAGCAGTAAATCTCTGGCTTGACGAGCGGCAGCGATAGGAACGACGGGATCCTGCTTACCATGAACAATTAAGACATTTTGGGGACATTGGGGATGGGGTTCACTGTGCAGATAACCACTCAAGGAACCCAATCCCGCCAAGGGTAAAGATAAACCCACATCCAGCGTCATCGCTCCCCCTTGGGAAAAACCGGTCAAAAAAGTCCGCTCTAGGGGAATGCCGGTGGTTGCTTCTAGGGAAATAATCCAATCGTGCAACTGTTGACGACTAGCGGCTAAACCTTGATAATCGGAGGTTTCTAACGCATACCAGGCGCGTCCCCCTGGCACTTGGGGATGATCAAAGGGAGCATTAGGAAACAAAAATTGACAATCAGCCAGATCCAGCATCGATGCAAGGGGGGCCAGATCCATGGCATCAGCACCCCAACCGTGCAGCATGATCACTAGATAGCGAGCGGGATTTTCCGGGGAAGGGGGAATGACAATCGGGTTAAAAGACAGAGTTTTTTCCTCGCAATTCTTTTTTATCTCTATTCTATAGCGATTTTCCCGGCAGTGAGATGGGTGTGGGGGAGTCTTTTCAGTGATCAGTGATTAGTAACCAGTAATCAACAATGTTCGACTGTTCCAGTTAAATAGCGGATGGGGTCGGCAAAGGGAATAAACAGATTATCTTCAAACTGACTGAAAATCTGTTCTAAGTAGTCGGACATAAATTCTGTTGTCTATCTTAAGACCCACATTCCGCACTTTATGATTAAGTCGCAATAACGCCACCAAGAAAAACTGATTGAACCGACAAAATTTGTTGAGATTAGAGAATTTTTACATCTGACTTCACCAAGAATAATTTGACAGAAGCAAGAATCGCTCAAGTTAGACATAGTTAAACTAAGGTGTCCTAATTTATTAGACACTTTTCGGAGAAAAAGTTTTTTCTGGGATTGGCTTAAACTGAATTTGCTCAATTTGATTCTCAACTTACTTGGTAGTAATTTTGGCAATAAATCGAAAAATATTGAAGAATATCAAGAATCTCCTCAGTTAAATTACTGATGTGGCTTTGAGCATTAATTTTTACTAAATGAATCTCCTGTAAAACCTGAGATATCCATCTTAAAGTTGGTTTATCTAAAGAAGTATTTAATGTTTAATGTTTTAAACAAGAACTAGAAAAATTAGTTGTGGAGAATTCTCCTGCTGATTTAAGTAGGTGGGTGGAATTAAATATAAGATGAACGTAGGTTGGGTTGAAGCATGAAACCCAACACCCGCTCATGTTATGCTACCGTTAACCCATCCTACAAATAATTGTGCCTCCCTACTTATATCCATTTTTCAAAAGCTATTTTCAGGAAAATAATCCCAATTTAAAACCTGTTCTTGGCTAAAAGGACAATCAACTGGAAAAGTTTCTTTTGGTAAATTAGTTTCATTTACCGTCCCTCGCACTGCTTTTTGATAACATTCTGCGAAAATATCGGCTAAATAGGGTTTTAAGCTAGGACTATCCCTAAAAATAAGCTCTAATTGTTCTCTTTGCTCATCAATGGTATTTACCCAGCTATTAGTCCGTTTTTCTGGTTGATATTGCCATTTAAGTAAGTGCATCAAGAGAACTTTTAAACGACTGAATACCTCCCGTCTATTATTACGTCCCATATCAGATATTTCTTCGATTAAGTTATCTAAATCGAGGGCTGCTAAATGGCCCTTTTTTAAGTGATTTACGGTTTGCTCAAGCCACAAATTAAAATCAGTTTCATAAAGCTGAGATAATTGATTTTTCATGTTGATGATATCCCATTTAGAAGTGGGTGGTAACGGACCACTCTCTTAACTGTAACTGTTCAGGGGAGTTATCAGTAGGGGGAGCCAGTTGAGGTTCTGCCATTCGCAGTCGGATGTTAGCCAGCCCCATGTACAATCAAAAATACTAAATTTAACCAATAAAATAAGGACGCTGCCAATTGCGTCCTCAAGGTATCTGGAAAAGGCTTTTTTCCTAGACTTTCCGAGAGTAGTATTCCACTACTAACAGTTCATTAATCGAGAGGGCAATCCATTCTCTTTCCACAACGCCATTCACTTTGCCCACGAGGGTGTTTTTGTCAAATTCCAAATGACTCGGCAGGTTGGCTAAACCGGGGTATTCCATATTTCTTTTGACGAGATCCTGGGAACGCTCTTGATTTCTAACTCCAATCACATCACCCGGACGGCACTGATAACTGGCAATATCCACAACTCTACCGTTAACGGTGACGTGACCGTGATTGACTAATTGTCGCGCCCCCGGAATTGTCCCGGCCATACCGAGACGGAAAACGGTATTATCCAGACGCATTTCTAGGAGTTGCAGCAGCACTTGACCGGTGGAACCGGTAGCCCGGCGAGCTTTGCGGACATAGCGAACTAATTGTTTCTCGCTGACACCGTAGTTAAAACGCAGTTTTTGTTTTTCTTCTAGACGAATGGCATATTCTGAACGTTTTTTGCGGGCCTGGCCATGTTGCCCCGGTGCATAGGCACGACGGGCATTTTTACGGGTTAAGCCCGGTAATTCCCCTAAACGACGCACAACGCGCAAGCGCGGTCCTCTATAACGAGACATACAGACAGTCTGCTCCTATTTAAATTTATCCCAAAACTATCATCGTAGCACAAATTAAGTAATTTAGTGGGGAAGTGGGGAAGTGGGGAAGTGGGGAAGTGGGGAAGTGGGGAAGTGGGGAAGTGGGGAAGTGGGGAAGCGGGGTGTGGGGAGTGGGGTGTGGGGAGTTTTCTCAGTGAACTGATAACTGATAACTGATAACTGCCTCCTGACGGCAGCTGATGTATTTTTTTCAATAAAGATGAGGCTAATCTCTGCCATCTTAGGGCATACTGTGAGTGTAACGAAGCACTATATTATTCAGGTTGCTTTCCCACTCCTTCCCTAGCTGAATCTCTATCTTGGAGAAGCCATTAGTCATGATCGAAATGAAAGTCGCTGGAATTGCCCTAGACGCTATCACTCGCAGTCCCATTGTACTGCTGAAGGATGGTTCCGAGCGTCGCGCCCTACCTATCTACATCGGACAAGATCAGGCTAAGGCCATTATCACCGTCCTCGAACAACAAAGACCCCCTCGTCCTCTCACCCACGATTTGATCGCTAATATTTTTAAAGCTTGGGACATGGATTTAGAAAAGATTATCATCCATTCTCTCCAAGATAATACTTTTTATGCTGTTCTCTGTCTCCAGCGCGGCGAAGTCAAAAAAGAAATCGATTGTCGTCCCAGTGATGCGATCGCCATTGCCCTGCGTACCAACAGTCCTGTCTGGGTAATGGAAGAAGTGATCGCTTCCGCTTCTATTCCTGTTGATCGTGACGCAGATGAAGAGGAACGTCAAGCTTTTCGCAATTTCGTCTCCAATCTTAGCCCCTCAGACCTGATCCAACGTCACGGTGATTTTAGTGATCAGTGAACATTCAGGAGATATAGGAGATAGGAGTCGGGAGATAGGAGATAGGAGTCAGGAGATAGGAGTCAGTAGTCAGGAGATTATTTTTATTTATTCTCTCCATTTCCCCATCACCCCATTTCCCCATTTCCCCATTTCCCCATTTCCCCATCACCCCATCCCCCAATACCTTCTAACTGACAACTGATAACTGATAATTGATAATTGATAATTGATAACTGATAACTGGTAACTGATAACTGATAACTGATAACTGAATCAATGCGTTATCGACGATTTGGCCGTACTAATTGGCAATTTTCGCTGTTTTCCCTGGGGACAATGCGCTGTTTGTCCTCAGAGTCGGTGTTTGCCGCAACACTCGATCGCGCCTTAGAATTGGGTATTAATCACCTAGAAACGGCCAGAGGTTACGGTAATAGCGAAGTTTTTCTCGGTCGCTACCTGCAGCGTCAAGGGGTGCGGGAGCAAGTTTATGTGACCACGAAATTAGTCCCCACTCCCGATCGCCAAACTATGGAAAAAGCGATCGCCGAATCCCGAGAACGATTACAATTAAATTACCTCGATTGTCTAGCAATTCACGGTATTAACACCCGCGAGCATTTAAACTGGATTAAAGACCCGCAAGGCTGCATGAAAGCCGTTTTTATGGCCCAAGAAGCTGGAAAAATCGGTCATGTTGGCTTTTCTACCCATGCACCCCTAGAAATTATTCTGGAGACGATCAATACAGATTTCTTCGCTTTTGTCAATATCCATTACTATTTTTTTTGGCAAAGACAGCAACCAGCGATCGCTTTAGCCCGAGCAAAGGACATGGGTGTGTTTATTATTTCCCCTGCTGATAAGGGAGGTAGTCTCCACAGACCTCCGAAAAAGCTAGAGGAATTATGCGCCCCTTTTTCACCCCTAGAGCTAAATTATCGCTTTTTATTGAGCGATCCGCGCATTACTACCCTCAGCGTCGGGGCAGCGATACCAGAGGAATTAGAAGCAATTATTAACGTATCCGAACGAGATCAGCCCTTAGATGCGGCAGAAATTGCCGTTTTTAACCGTTTAGAGGCACACTTAACCGATAAATTGGCCACAGATTTATGTAGCCAATGTTATCAATGTTTACCCTGTCCCGAAAATATTAATATCCCTGAAGTGTTGAGACTGCGGAATCTGGCAGTAGCTTACGAAATGACCGATTTTGGCCAGTATCGCTATCGAATGCTGGAAAATGCCGGTCATTGGTTCCCCGGACGCAAGGCGAATAATTGTACTGAATGTGGTGATTGTTTACCTCGCTGCCCAGAAAAATTGCCGATTCCCAGGCTGTTATTTGATACACACGAACTACTTAACGGCCCGCCGCGACGGAGATTGTGGTCATCTTAGGACGAAACTGGGAAAAATTTTTTTTGGGGATCGTCAAAGTGTAAAAACTATCTTAAGATTAACAGGTAAGAGAATTAACTTTCTTGAATTTAAAGAGACAAAAAACAAGAAATAGATTAAGGAGTAAAGGATATGGCACTCGTCCCCATGCGGTTATTGTTGGATCACGCGGCTGAGAACGGATATGGCATCCCCGCTTTTAACGTAAATAATATGGAGCAGATCCAAGCGATCATGCAAGCGGCGGCAGCCACCGATAGCCCCGTTATCCTGCAAGCTTCTCGCGGTGCGCGCAAATATGCAGGCGAAAACTTCCTGCGTCACTTGATCACCGCCGCGGTGGAAACCTATCCTCATATCCCCATCGTGATGCACCAAGATCACGGTAATGAACCCGCCACCTGCTACTCGGCGATCCGTAACGGTTTCACCAGTGTCATGATGGATGGTTCCTTAGAAGCGGATGCTAAAACTCCCGCCACCTACGAGTACAACGTTAACGTTACTGCTGAAGTGGTAAAAGTTGCCCACTCGATCGGTGCTAGTGTGGAAGGAGAACTCGGTTGTTTAGGTTCCCTAGAAACTGGTAAAGGAGAAGCGGAAGACGGCCACGGTTTTGAGGGAGAATTAGATCACTCGATGCTGTTAACCGATCCCGATGAAGCGGTGGATTTCGTCGAAAGAACCCAAGTAGATGCTTTAGCAGTAGCCATTGGTACTAGCCACGGTGCTTACAAATTTACCCGCAAACCCACCGGCGAAATTCTCGCTATTAGCCGCATTGAAGAAATTCATAACCGCTTACCCAATACCCACTTGGTCATGCACGGTTCTTCCTCGGTTCCCGAAGATCTCCTCGAATTAATCAACCAATTCGGTGGCGCTATCCCTGAAACCTACGGTGTTCCCGTGGAAGAAATCCAAAAAGGCATCAAGAGTGGTGTGCGTAAAATCAATATCGACACCGACTGCCGTTTAGCAATTACTGCCGCAGTTCGGGAAGCACTATTCAGCAACCCGAAAGAGTTTGATCCCCGTTTCTTCCTGAAACCCTCGATCACCTATATGCAGAAAGTTTGTGCCGATCGCTATCAACAATTTGGTACCGCCGGTAACGCCAGCAAAATCAAACAAATGTCCCTTGATGACTACGCAGCCAAATATGCTAAAGGGCAATTAACCCAAGTCAGCAAAAAAGTTGTGGCTGTCTAGTAGCTGAACAATTAAGCGATCGCTTAATGGCACCGATCTAGTAGAATTTTTTGGGGTAGTTAACCATAACTACCCTCTTTTTTATGGGAATGCCTTCAAGGGAAAGAGTTGTCAGATAAGAATCGATTTCAGAGAAAAGACTATACTGAAAATAATCAGCAGATCAGCACTGGATTTATAAGAGAAGCAAGATGAGAAAAAAATCGTTGTGGGTGGGATTATTAGTGGGATTTTGGTTTTGTCTGACTTGGATGGCATGGACACCCACAGCAGCCGCCTTTAGCGAAGAACAAAAATTATTACTACAATCTTGGCGATTAGTCAACCAATCTTATTATGATGACACATTTAATCATCAAAACTGGTGGCAGGTGCGGGAACAATTCATCAAAAAACCCCTCAACGATCGGACGGCGGCCTATAATGCGATCGAACAGATGTTAGCCACCCTCGATGAACCCTTTACCCGTCTCTTGCGACCGGATCAATACCATAACCTACAAATTAGCACCACGGGGGAATTATCGGGGGTAGGACTGCAAATTAATATCAATCCCGACAATGGTTACTTAGAAGTAGTTGCCCCCCTTGCCGGTTCTCCTGCTGAGGCCGCTGGTTTAACTAGCCACGATCGCATTTTGTTTATTGATGGTATCGATACCACTACTTTAACCCTCGATGCAGCAGCATCCAAAATGCGCGGGACCGCCGGAACAGAAGTTTCCTTAGTCATTCTTCCCTATCAAAAAAGTCAACCAAAAACCCTATCTTTAACCCGTCAACGCATTTCTTTAAGTCCAGTGGTAGCGGTTTTGGATAAAAATTCTAGTTCCTTGCCCATCGGTTATGTGCGCTTAAATCAATTTAGTGCTAACGCTGCCAAAGAAGTCTCGGAAGCTGTGACGAATTTACAAAAACAAGGAGCAAAGGGTTATATTTTAGATTTAAGAAATAACCCTGGTGGTTTACTGCAAGCAGGCATAGAAATCGCTCGGATGTGGATTAATCAGGGAACGATCGTTTATACGGTTAATCGTGAGGGAATTGCCGATAGTTTTGCCGCTTCTGGTAATGCTTTAACCGACTCGCCTTTAGTCGTTTTAGTCAATCAGGGAACCGCCAGCGCCAGCGAGATTTTAGCCGGAGCATTACAGGATAATCAACGAGGGGTTTTAGTGGGAGAAAAGACTTTCGGTAAGGGATTAATTCAGTCCCTATTCGAGTTACCAGACGGGGCAGGATTAGCGATTACTGTGGCTAAATATGAAACTCCCGCCCACCATGATATTCATAAGTTAGGAATTATCCCCGATCAAGTGGTGGCACAGGAACCGATCACCTATGAGGAAATCGGCACCGAAAAAGATAGTCAATACCAAACGGCAATTCAGTTTTTAAACCAGAACACCGTTTTAGCCAAAGCTTCCTAACTGGGGTTTACTGAAAAAGTTTGTTGGTGGGGTGAGGCAGGAGATAGGGATTTAGAGATTGAGGGGTTTAGGGGTTTAGGGGTTTAGGGGTTTAGGGAAATTTCAGCCAAATGCTCTACTTCCCCATTTCCCCACTTCCCCATTTCCCCACTTCCCCATTTCCCCATTTCCCCATTTCCCCACTACCCCACACCCCACGGCATAAATCGAACAAATTAGCCATTTTTTCCATCAATATCTAAATTAAGATGAAACCCTGTTTGATTTGGAGAGAATGCTAACATCGATTAGAATTTTCCCAGTCCGGGCTTTTCAGTCTTGCAACCTTGACTCATCCTTGATCTTACCGCCATGCAGAGATATATTCGATCGCCCCTAGCCCTAACCCTGAGTATCAGCGTCTTAGCTAATTTTTTAACCGCTTGTAATAATGCCCAAACCCCGAATAACAACGCCTCTAGTCCCACCACCACTGCCCCCGGTGATGAGGGCTTAAAATTAGGAGCATTACTGCCCATTACTGGAGATTTAGCCGCTATTGGTCAAAATATGCCCGAAGCGGCTGCCCTAGCGGTAGAGACTATCAATGCCTGTGGTGGAGTCAATGGCAAACCCGTCACCCTCGTGAAAGAAGATGACCAAACCGATCCCGCCGCCGGTGCTTCAGCGATGACAAAACTAGCGCAGATGGATAAAGTAGCCGGTGTGATCGGTTCCTTTGCCAGTAGCGTCTCAGGAGCAGCCGTCGATGTGGCGGTGAGAAATAAAGTTATGTTAGTCTCTCCGGGTAGCACCAGTCCTGTATTTACTGACAGGGCGAAAAAAGGCGATTTTCAAGGTTTTTGGGCGCGGACGGCTCCCCCAGACACCTACCAAGCTCAAGCTTTAGCAGTCCTAGCTAAGAAAAAGGGTTTTCAAAATGTGGCCACCGTCGTGATCAATAACGATTATGGAGTCGGATTTGAGCGGGAATTTGTGAGTGCTTTCGATAAATTAGGCGGCACTATCACTAATAAGCAAAATCCCGTCCGTTATGACCCGAAAGCTGCCACTCTCGATAGTGAAGCGGCGGCTGCCTTCGCTAACCAACCGGATGCTGTAGCGGCAGTCCTTTACGCTGAAACGGGCAGTTTATTACTACAAGCGGCCTATAAACAGGGGTTGACCAAAGGAGTTACTGTCCTCCTCACCGATGGGGTTTATTCGGAAGATTTCACCAAACAGGTGGGGAAAGGAACCGATGGTAAGTCAATTATTGCTGGCGCCCTAGGCACGGTCCCCGGGGCCAACGGTCAAGCTTTAAGCGCTTTTACTACCCTCTGGAAAGAAAAAACCGGCAAGGATGTCACCGCTTTTGTTCCCCATACTTGGGATGCGGCGATTTTATTGATGTTAGCGGCCGAGGCGGCTAAATCTAACACTGGTGAAGGGATTCAAAGCAAGATTCGTGAGGTGGCTAACGGTCCGGGGACGGAAGTAACCGATGCTTGTCAAGCCATGGAAATGATTCGCAAAGGCGAGGATATTAACTATCAGGGGGCCAGTGGCAATGTGGATATCGATGAAAATGGCGATGTGGTCGGTAGTTACGATGTCTGGACTGTCAAGGATGACGGGACTCTCAAGGTTATCGATAAGGTGACACCCAATCAGTGATCAGTGATCAGGAGGCGGTCGGCGGTCGGCAGGAGGCAAAAGGCAGGAGGCAAAAGGCAGCTTTATTCTCCCCACACCCCTGCTCCCTTGCTCCTCTCCCCCTCAACACCCACGAAGTCCGTTGACAGCAGCATACTTTGTGCTTTTTGTCAAAAAAACTTTTTTTTTGCAATAAAACTACACAAAAAAAAGATCATCGTTGTGGGTGAAATTGACTCATTTACCCGTCTTAATTAGGATTACCTTCTAGCTGTGGTAAGGGTTTCAAGCGTTGCTGTCCAAAAAAGCACAGAATAGCCCATTATGAAATTCAGTAAAATCGCTGTTACCACTGTAACATCGTTGTTAAATAAAAATCTTTCTCAATTAATTTTTAAGAATTTGTAAATATTGCGGAATGTTAATTTAAATATTCTCAAGTTTTTGGCATCAATCAATAATTTTTGCTTATCTTTGTCGAACATTGGGTTAGGAGTAAGGAGTCAGTCCTGATGCCAAACTTGGCAGCGCCAAACATGAAAATATTCTGATTGACGAATTTGCGTTATTTCAGCCTCTATTTTCCAGTCAGTCCCGATGAAAAAATTTTCACCACCAGAGATGAAAAAGCAAATCCTGTTATCTCGTTCTCAGGTTCTACCTGGGAACCCTTTATTCAGGTTCTACCTGAAGGATATTTTAAGGCAGAGCCTTGGCACAAGCAAATCCTGCCATCTTGTTCCCAGGTTCTACCTGGGAACCCTTTATTCAGGTTCTACCTAAAGAATATTTTAAGGCAGAACCTTAAATATTGTGTGCCAAGGCTCTGCCCTGGCACAAGCGAAATCAAGCTTATGGGGCAGTCGCTGGGATTGAAATTAACGAAGGAGTAGATCGCTATGCTTATAAAAAGGGACTATTTGTCATCAAGCCTTCGGGAGATACTGTAGCAATTGTCAATGATGCTAACTTTCAGCCAAGGACTTGGTAGAACCTAGCTTCAGTTATCAGTTAATATCTCCCAACACTTCATCAAGGGAGTAGGTTTCATTATTACTTATTTAAGGAGACGGAGAAAGGTAATCAATTGACAAGATTCCCTCTTGATTTAAGTAGTTTCGATAACTGGAATATCGCCAATGGGCAGGATCGTCCACATAACCACGCTTAACTGGATTATTGTGAATATATTCTAGTTTTTGCTGTAGCACTTCCTCTGAGAGAATTGCTTGGGGATGAGAACCCTCTTGCCAAAGTTGATAATCTTGATCGATTTTATGACCTAATTTGAACAGACGAAGTTGAGTTAAGTAATGCTGGTTATTGGTTTGCTTAAGATAATCGATAATTGAGCGAGCAGTAAAGGATTTAAATTTGCCAATTTCTTTAGATAAATTAGCAGATGAAGCAATAAGATGAAGGTGATTTTCCATTAAGACATAACCATGAACTGATAACCGTTGATGCTCCTGAAGAAAGCTGAGAGAATTAAATATTATTTGGGCAAGTTCAGGTTTACTAAAAATCGGAATCCAATTGACAGTAGTGCAGGTGAGAAAGTATGGACATTGTTCAATAATTTGGTAGCGACTGCGTCCCATTTTTGCCGTCTCCTTTCCTTTGCGGGTTTATTTGTTGTGTCTCATTGCATCTCGTGCATCTCGTTCCCAGGTTCTACCTGAAGAATACTTTAAGGCAGAGCCTTAAATATTGTGTGTCAAGGCAGAGCCTTGACACAAGCGAGCCTTGACACAAGCAAATCCTGCTATCTCGTTCCCAGGTTCTACCTGGGAACCCTTTATTCAGGTTCTACCTGAATAATACTTTAAGGCAGAGCCTTAAATATTGTGTGTCAAGGCAGAGCCTTGGCACAAGCGAGCCTTGGCACAAGCAAATCCTGTTATCTCGTTCCCAGGTTCTACCTGGGAACGTCCCCTTCAGGTTCTACCTGAAGAATACTTTAAGCCCACATTCCGCACCCTCAACTGTCACATAAGCTGTCCCCCTCCAGAGACTTGAGTAAAACCCACATTCCGCACCCTCAACTGTCACATTGAAAATTTTATCTAAATCGTCAAAATGATTGCCGGCTCTGAATTACAGGCTAATTTGTTTGCCCAGCAGATGCACAATTAGCCCTAAAAATCTGATAGCTCTGATACCAAATTATTGAGATAAACTCTCATTAAGCTGGCGATCACTGAATAGAGTGTGACACTTCATAATTCTTAGTAATCGCTAAAAGTCTTACTATACAAGGGCTAGAGCAACTTTTGATTTCAACGACTAGGGTGCGGAATGTGGGATATTACTAAAGGAACCGCTAAAAGTAATTTAAATGTTACGGTTAAGTGTACCTTTCCTAAGCCGCCGAACTCGTCTGATTGATGGTTCAATATTTAACGTTTTCTGGTTCTTCCGTATATTCCCAAAATAAGAGAGCCAAATAATCTTGATTAAGGTTTCTGGTCTTGATTTTGGGGATAACTGGGGAATAGATCTCTGGGGAAATCCTCGGCACTTAAACAGGTTTGTAAAGCTTGGGAGGGATTATTTTTGTCCACACCACGACTGACAGCGATAACGCACTCGGAAAAGCGACCGGGTAATAAACTTTGACGACAGGAATCTAAAACCTGTTTAGAAATCCCTAATTTATCAGGTTCCTTGGCTGTTTCCGTTTGTTTGAGGGAATTAGCGGCAAACAAGGGGGCAGCGCGGTGGATATCGACCACACAGTGACCTAGGTCGATGGGACGACGCACTTGAAAACAAGCTTGCAGAGCCAGATTACCATCGATCGGGGTTTTGGATTTAATCATCACCACACACCGGGATAATTCTTTAGGAATTAATGCTTCTGAACAAGCGCTGGCGGCATCTTCGGGACTCACTCCCGTGCCGACAATCTGACTGATACAGGCGCTAAATTGATTATTGTTGCCAAATGCGATCGCTGTTTGGTTCATTTCTACTAAGCCAAGGGAAATAGTAGCGATCGCGCTCCAACTAGCAATTTTTTTAATATGGTTTTTCATTGTTTGCTCACACCGAAGATTTTAAGGCTAACTGGCCTTGATTTTAACAGATTCACGGGCAATGGGGGAATGGGGAGATGGGGAGATGGGGAGATGGGGAGATGGGGAGATGGGGAGATGGGGAGATGGGGAGATGGGGAGATGGGGAGATGGGGAG
>NZ_JADBVM010000230.1:0-5269 GCF_020244875.1 Microcystis sp. M44BS1 | reverse complement strand
TTTCTCGGCTGGTGAGAGAGAGTCTATCTTTCTCTAAAAAAATGGAGAATCACGTTGGGGCTGTTTGGTATTTTATCCATGACTACAACGCACAGCTGGCAAAGGATTAAGCCGCCATCACTACTACCGAATCACCACCCCTCTATCAAAGGCTGCCGTAGAGTCGGATAAAACTTCGATAATCACTTGCGGATGCAGGATAAAATCTTCCTGAGAAACTCGATCGAGTTGGTCACAAGTAATGGCAAAATCGGGATAATAGAAGATATTTAAGCTAGGGAGACGCACTTTCATATCGGTAGCATAGGCAAGACAACCACTACCCCGTAAATGATTAATTAATTGGGCTGAAAGATTACCTGTGATGATAACATGGGCTTTACTAGCCCCGGCCATCGCCAAGATTTGCCCTTGTATATATTCATGTTTAATGGGACTAATTTTCTCTATTTCTAGATAGTCTTTGGGAGTAAAATAAGCGTGACTTTTACTGGCTGTCATGGTGTTTACCTCGCTCATTGTTAGTTTTCTAACGGACAATTAAGCCAAATAATTGAGTCTAAATCAGTCTTACTGCCTTCAGTAATTAGCTTTCGTATCAGTTCAATATAATTAAAATTACTCTCGAATAAAACAAAACGTCTATCTAAAGAAGCGGCCGCTAGTCCCACGGTTCCTGAACCGGCAAAGGGATCTAAAACCACATCACCTTTAAAAGAGTAATAGGTAATCACTTTTTCTGCCAATTCTACAGGAAAAGCGGCGGGATGTTTTGAGTTAGTGACTGGGTTAATTTTCCAGACATTAGTGCGTTCATAACCATCGGCAATTTTTGAGGATTTTACTACTTCTTGATCGGGATGATTGCGAATATGCCAATCGATGAGTAAATCCGTGTGTTTACGATAGACTAAAACGTATTCAGTCACTGGCACAGTTTTGTATTGGAGAGGATTGCGATCAGCTGCAAATCTGCGTCCTCTACCCGTTGCCCACCCTGCTCCCTCTGGTTTTAGCCAAATAATATCATCAATAAAGTCGTAACCTTCTTCAATAAAAATTCGATGCAAATCAAAGGGAACAGCAATACGTTTAGAAGCTTGATTACGGGAAGCACGACGCAACAGCACGGGAGAAATATTAATGACAAAAAAACGTCCTTCACTCAAAACTCGATGACATTTTCTGATTACCTGTCGCAGCTTCAATAGATAGCTTTCGTATTCTTCAAATTCTGAATATTCCGGGCGAGCATTAAAATAGGGTGGTGAGGTAAAGATTAAATCAACACTTTCTGCGGGCATTTCCTCCAAAAGTTCGCTACAATCACCAAATCCGATGGTATTTCTCAGAGAGGAAAGCTTATATTCTTTTTTGGGTTTCTTGCGGTTTTCTAATTTAGATTCATCCTGTTTTAACAGACGAGCGATAATAATTTCAGTCCGGGTTGTCCTATCGGCTAAAATTTCGGTGGTGTAGGCATCGATCACCACTTCCCCAACGGTTTTTTTCTGTTCATTACATAAAGGAATTCGCCAAATATGATATCTGTCATCCACTTCTGGTAAACCTAATTTAATCGCATTAACTAAATTTATTTCCCGCAACCAATTAAGGACAATTTCTTTAGCTTCTGCCACCGTGCGAAGCAGATAACCGCGCTTTTCTGATACCAGTTCTTTTTCCATGAAATTACTCTAGCTCTCTCTAGAATTCTAGCTGATCATTATCCAAAAAACTAGGAGAGTCTCAAGATAGAAATTGACCACCCTTTAAAAATTCCACATTTCCAACACTTTTCCCGCAATGGTTTGATTTAACCAGAAAGTATTATGACTGAGGGACTGAAGATTATTTGCCGTTACTTTCCAGCTTGCTTGGGGATGAAAAAGAATTGCTTCCGCGGGATTGCCGGGATTGAGAGATGCCGGTTTTTGTTGTAAACAATGACAGGGATTGAGACTAAGCGCTTGCCACAATTGTAAAGCTGATAATTGCCCGGTTATTACTAATTTTTCCCAGAGTAGCGGTAAAGCTAATTCTAACCCGATCGCGCCGGGGGGTGCTTCTGCAAAAGAGACGGTTTTTTCTTCGTAGGTATAGGGACGATGATCGATCGCGATTGCATCGATAATTCCCTCCTTAATTGCCGCAATTAACGCCTTGCGATCGCTTTCGTTGCCCAAGGGTGGAGCGAGGTGTAAACTGGGATGGTAGCTGGCGATCGATCCCGTATTTAAGAGGAGATGCAACCACGTCACACTAGCGGTTATCGGCAATCCCCGCATTTTTGCCTCGCGAATTAATTCCACTCCTCGACGGGTAGAAATTCGCATGATGTGAACAGGTGTATTAATTTCGCCGACGATTTCTAAAATTGTGGCTAAAGCAGTGGTTTCGGAAATAGCAGGATCCCCAGGTAAACCGAAGCGAATCGAGGTTTCTCCCTCGCGCATGACTCCATTACCCTTTAATTGCTGATTTACGGGGGAAAGGGCGATATTTTGACCGAAGGGTTTTAGGTATTCCAATAAGTGCCGCAACAGTCCCAAATCTTCCAGACTGCGATTATCGGTAAAACCCACCGCTACAGGCATTAAATCGGCTAATTCCGTCATTTTTTGCCCTTCTCTTCCTAGGGTGAGACTTGCCCAAAAATGCAGACGAGTCGATTTTGAGTCAAAAAACCCTTGACTTTTTTGCTGTAATGTGCTAATGAGTGCGGGGTGATCGAGAGGGGGGAGAGTATTGGGGAGAATTGCCACCCTGGTGCAGCCTCCGGCCGTGGCCGCTTTAAGCAAAGATGCGAGGGTTTCTCTGTCCTCGTGGCCGGGTTCCCCAGAATGACTGTAGAGATCGACTAATCCGGGAGCAAAAATACAGTTTTGACCAGAAATATAGTTACTGTTTTCTCTTGGGGGAAGCTGAGATTCGATCGCTTTAATTACCCCCTTCTCAATCCAGACATCGGCAATGCGATCGGTTTGTGTCAGAGGGTCAAGGACTCTAACCTGTTCTATAATTGTCGAGGATTGGCTATTCACGCAGACTAATTAAAACGTCATTTTTTCCTTTGGCAGTATATCACGTTAAGTAAAAAGTAAAAAAGCTGAGTTGTCGGTTAGGTTAGAGGACGATAAGTTAGAATATTGATCAACTACGGTTTTAATCTTTATTTTAATTGGCTAGTCCACCCCAGGGAGAATTGATAGCCGAATCATGCAGTTAAGTGGGTGGGTGGAATTAAATATAAGATGAACGTAGGTTGGGTTGAAGCATGAAACCCAACGCCCGCTCATGTTACACTACCGCTAACCCATCCTACAAATAATTGTGCCTCCCTACTTAGAACTTTTCGATTCTAATAATTTAGAAGAATTTAATCGGGGAACCCCGCGATTAGTTTCCTTTCGAGATTTAGTGCCAGAAATCACCAGCACCAGTTATCTAACCCACGCCATCTATTATTATCCTGCCAAATTTATTCCCCAAGTGGTGAGATTTTGCCTTGATAACTACACTAAAAAAGATGATTGGATTATCGATCCTTTTGCTGGTTCGGGTACGGTGGGTTTAGAGGCGAAACTTTGTCAAAGAAATGCAGTTTTAACTGACCTGAATTATCTTTTAAACCATATTATACCGATTAAGATCACAGAACACCAAGAACGATTGAGTTACTCAGAGTTAGATAAAAAAATCTTAGAAGTTTTTGCCAGCAAGGATAAATTTATCCCTCAGTGGTCAAATTTAAACTATTGGTATCCAGAGGAGATTTTAGCAGTTTTACAGAAACTTTGGGCCGGTCAAAAAAGTCTAGAACCTGATTTGTATTCCCAGATTATTCAAGCGGTTTTAGTGAAAGTTAGTAAACAGTTTTCCTATGCAGAACATACCAAACCTAAATTATTTCAATCGAAATACAAAAAATCAGATATACAGGAACTATTACAAAGAAATTGGCAAGAGGAATTAAAACGAACGATTAAAGAGATGAGTTTTGAAACTTTAACCAGCGTCAATCAATATATTACCGTAACTTGGCATAATTATAATCAGGTGCTTTTTTATGGAGGAGTAGATAGTGCCACTTTTGAGATCGAGCAAAATTTAGAGTTAGATTGTTTAATTAGTTCACCCCCCTATCTGCAAGCACAGGAATATATCAGAACAGCAAAACTAGATTTATATTGG
The DNA here is from genome assembly GCF_020244875.1 of Microcystis sp. M44BS1. NCBI lineage: Bacteria > Bacillati > Cyanobacteriota > Cyanophyceae > Chroococcales > Microcystaceae > Microcystis > Microcystis sp. M44BS1. The sequence goes on along the minus strand of NZ_JADBVM010000230.1, from coordinate 1,075 downwards.
TTAGGATATACAGAAAAGGAAGTGCAAAAAATCTCTAAGTTAGAAATTCCCTACCGACAGGCTACCAGATTAATCGAAACCGAAACCTTAAATCAAGTGAGATTGAGTTTAGAGAAAGAGAATTTACATAAAATTCTTGATTCCTATTTTTGTCACACTATCAACGCTTTAGAAAATGCCACCAGAAAATTAAAACAAGCTGGGAAAGCTTGCATTTTTGTCGGTAATCCGAAAGTGGATGGAGTGGAAGTAGAAACTTGGCGAATATTAGGGGAATATTTTCAGGAAAATGGCTTTATCTTTAATACCGTCTTTGAGGATAGAATTAAAACCAGACAATTATTCAAATCTCGCAAGAATAAAAATCCTGATGGCATGAAATCCGAATATTTACTAATTTTAGAGAAAAGGTAACTTTCTATTGCTTATGTATCCCAAAAATCTCCTATTTTATAAATGTTTTAACTGTCCAGAATCCTTACCTAATTTTCAGGCAACTATTCAAGATAAACCCTATATATAGGGTAAATTATTGGCTGATGTAAAGTTAGTTATTCAGACCGATCATGCTACCGTTAATTATGTTTGTGAAATTAAAACAGGATTAAATCATGATCTATCTGAATCGGTGATATAATATTTCGTAAGCTTGGTTCAAAGATTACCATAAAATCAAAGAATTTTACTAATTATCGGGGGGTTATCTAGCTTAATTGTTAAGGAATTTATAGCAAGTAATCTTGAATTTATTGACGTGGATGGTAGCAATTACAAAGGCAAAACGCTCACGATGTTTGATAATATTTGTAAATTTATCGCCGAAAACTTCTCCGATGATCTAGCCACTTGGTTATTGGGTTCTCCCCTCTCCTTAACCGTCCTCGACCCGACGGAATTACAATTAGACCCCATTCGGGCCGATTCTCTGATTTTGTTGCAGTCAGAGCAATTAATTCTCCATACCGAATTTCAAACCGACCCCGACTCCAAAATTCCTTTCCGAATGCTCGATTATCGCATTCGCGTCTATCGTCGTCATCCCCAAAAACAAATGCGTCAAGTGGTAATTTATCTG
>NZ_JADBVM010000023.1:0-16704 GCF_020244875.1 Microcystis sp. M44BS1 | reverse complement strand
TGCAATTAGAAACGGGTCGGAGAATTGAGATGGCTTTAGCTACCTATTCAATTGTAGCTTGGAGATTACTTTGGTTAACCTATCAAGCACGCTTACACGGAGAGGAGAGTTGTGAAAGTTTTTTGGAAGAACATGAATGGCAATCTTTGTGTGCCACTATTCATAAAAAGAGTCCGCCACCTGAAAAGCCGCCCTCCTTTCGAGAAGCGGTCAGAATGATTGCTTCTCTTGGGGGGTTTTTAGGTAGAAAAGGCGACGGTGAACCAGGTGTTAAAACTATTTGGTTGGGACTGGGAAGGTAACATGATATTAGCCAGACTTGGAAACTATCTCATCAAATTGGTCCCCCCATAGAACCCCCTTGAGCCATATTGCACACTTTTCTCTTTTTGTCAAATTTTATGTTAAGAAAGATGTGACTAATGGATAGCTTATCAAGGTAGGGTTGATTCATGAATCAACCCTACTATGAATCAACCCTAGGATTAAGGGGGGATTAAGGGAGGATCGAACCTAAAATCCATTTTTAATTTAATTATAACCAGCTACTTAAGCTACTGTTGCCCACCATGAAGATAACTGCTGTGGATGGTCAACAGCTTATCCCCGTGGGCGCAGATAGGATAGAATGGTATAACTTGATCTGGGATTTTCTCTGATGCTATATTATCGAAAAAATCGGGTCTAAAACCTCGACTTTTAAGGCGAAAAGTTTTTGGAGCGGGCCATAAATCCCCGTTACAAAAACGGCCTCCTGCCCCCTGCCCCCTGCCTCCGTTAAAAAAATGTCCAATCAATCCTCACCTAACTCCACAGAAATACAGGCAATTTTTGATCAGATCGCTCCCGAATATGACCGACTTAATCAAGAATTAAGTTTAGGATTACACCGCGTCTGGAAATTAATGACAGTCAAGTGGTGTCAACCCGAAAAAGGCGATTTTGCCCTCGATGTCTGTTGTGGTAGCGGCGACCTAACTAACCTATTATCAAAACAAGTGGGTAAAACCGGCCAAGTGATCGGACTAGATTTTTCCCCACAACAATTAAAAATCGCCCGTCAACGTTTTAGCGCCACTAATATTAACTGGATGGAAGGAGATGCCCTCAATTTACCCTTTGCCGATTCTAGCTTTGATTGTGCCACTATTGGCTATGGATTACGCAATGTGGTGGATATTGCCCAATGTTTGGGGGAATTATACCGAGTCCTGAAACCGGGCGCTAAAGCGGCGATTCTGGACTTCCATCAACCCACCGAAACCATCGCCAAATTATTCCAAAACTGGTATCTCGATCATATCGTCGTTCCCGCTGCCGAGCGCTACGGTTTAACTGACCAGTACGCTTATATTAGTCCCAGTATCGATCGCTTTCCCCAGGGCCGAGAACAGGTAAAATTAGGCTATCAGTCGGGATTTTCCAGCGCTGTTCACTATCCACTCCTAGCAGGACTGATGGGAGTGTTAGTCTTGAAGAAATAACCTACTGACATTTCCGTTTATTTTTTGCTGCTAAATTGAATCTCCCTACTCTTTGGACATGGATATTACCGCCGATCGCGGGGGCAATTATTGGCTATTTTACGAACGATGTAGCCATAAAAATGCTATTTCGTCCCTACAAAGCGATTTATATCGGTAAGCGTCCTCTTCCCTTCACCCCGGGGCTAATTCCTCGCAATCAAGATCGATTAGCTGTCCGGGTATCGGATACGATCATGGGTTCCCTGTTAACCCCCGAGGAACTACAAAAACTGGCTAAACGACTCCTCGACACCGAAAGGGTACAGGGGGCGATACTCTGGCTGTTACAATTAGCTTTAAAACAAATCAAAGGCGATCGGCAAGCAAAAACGGCCGAGATTTTGGCGGCGATTCTTCACGATTTATTCGGGGAATCTTTAGCGAGATTACTCAAAGTTTTAGCCCGACGACAGGACTTTTTAGAAAAACAGATCAATCAAATTTTTGATCGCCTAGTCTTGGAATTTTCTCTCAGTGAACAACAGGCGCGACAATTCTCCGATTGGCTATTAGAAACTGTCCTACCCCCCGATGTTATCCGTCTAGCTTTAATCGATTTTTTAACCGATCGCAATATTCAGGTTATCGATGAAGGATTTCGGGAAAAAACCAGTGGAACCTATTGGGTAGTAGCCAATTTATTTGGTTTACGCAATGCCCTCGCTCGCTTACGCACTTTTTGCCTTGATGAAAAGGATTTAGCTAATACCAGAATCAAAGAATTATTACTATCTTTAGAGATGCGTAATCGTCTGAAAAACTGGTTACAAAGTATCTCTTTACAAAATTTACCTATCTCCACCGTCAGACAATTGCGGAAAACCACCAGAGACACGGTGCGAATTTATATTCAAGAAAGTGGCGAACAATTTTTGCAAGATTTTGGACAAACGATCGACTGGCATCAAATCGCTAATTTAATTATTAATCGTCTGCAATCTTCGGGGTCAATGACTACATCATTAGGGGTAATTAGTCAAGAGTTAGCGTTAATTTTAGAGCGTTATCTAGAGGAAGATTTAGAGAAATTAGTCGCCCAAATTATCCCAATTCTCAATATCGATCAAGTGATCCGCGATCGGGTAAATGCTACTTCCCCTGCTGATCTGGAAAATGCTATTCAAGGCATTGTTAAACAGGAATTACAGGGAATTGTTAATCTTGGTGGGATTCTCGGTCTTCTAGTCGGACTAATGCAAACAATTATTTTAATTGCACAGAATCCGGGGTAATAATTAGGGTCTGCTGAAAAAGTTTGTTGGTGGGGGCAGGGTGTGGGGTGTGGGGTGTAGGGTGTGGGGTGTGAATTTTCCCCCTGAAAAAGCCTTAATCTAACAAGGTTTTTAGATTTATTCAGCAAGCCCTAATTAGGGGGGTTAAACTAAGTTAACCCACCAGAATCATCCCGTTTATTGTTAAGGTAAAATCAAAAAACTTCCCTGACAGAAAAGAGTTTGATCTTCGAGAATAAAAGATTTAATCTCCACATCTTTGCCTAAATCGACGGTAAAGGGTTGCAAATCAATAGATAAATCTGGGGCTAAACCTTGCCATTGTCGGGGACTAATCCCTAAAGTGCGGGCATCTTTTAAGGTAATATCAGCGCTAAAAATTACTTCCGCACCCGTTTCTCTATGGCCGAGAAGAGAGAAATAACCCTGATTTAGGAGAACATTTTTCCAGTTAAAACGCTGTTGTGAGATAATTTCTCTGGCGTTAACAATTCCGTTATTTTCTAGGGAAAAAATTAGTAAATCGGCAAAAGCATTAACTAAAATAGTCGAGGCGATCGAATTATTTAAATCCTGCTCGTTAATTTCCACCTCACCGCTAACCCGAATAGGTTCCAAAATTTTTAGGGGTTTCCCTCGCAAAACCTGCCCGATATTAAGACGAATATTTTCCCCTCTTAATTGCGCTTTACCTAGATGTAAACCCTGATAAATCGCTTTTCCTACGGCTAAAAATACCCCGGGGATGTAACCGCGCAAAATTTGCCGATCATGACCTTGCAGCTGCATTTCTAAATCTTCTATCTGTTCTACTTGTGTTCTCAAGAACAGACGTACTGCTGGCGGCAAAACCTTACTAATAATCTCACTTTGAGTATTGACCCACATAAACGTTATCTCACTCACTCCACAATGTTTCTAATTGTAACAGAGCTAGATCGATCGAACCATAAGGGGCTGCCGTCAGCTATCCGTTAGGGACTTGCGCTTTGATAATGTACCTTTTGGGCGAACGCAGTTCGCCCCTACATTGTGGACAAAATCCGTTACTGTAGGGGCGCAATGCTTGCGCCCTCCGATCGATTGGGATATTATTCCCACGCAAGTCCCTTATAGGTAAAAACTTCGCTACTTTCTTTTCACTGATTACTGATTACTGATCACTGAAAAGCCGCTAATTTTTAGGTTTTTGAGGCGTTGAGGGAATTAAAACGAGGGGAAAGATAGGCGACTAAAATTCCAAGGGTAAAACCGATTAAATTGCGGAAAAGGGGCAGTAATTCACTGGTGCGAGTAACCACCGGTCCGATGCCAAAAGCAACAAAGAGGATAAACCAGAGGGGAGAGACAATTAAAACCCATTGCCAAGCGAAAACCTGTCCTTCTTTGCGAGGAATACCGGCAAAACCGAAGACTAAACCGCCGACAATTGAGGTAATTAAAGTTAAAATCCACTGTTCCCTCGGTAAACCGGGGACCACCGCACAACCACCTTTAACTAAACAGCCTTTTACCGTGTCTAAGGATTGTACGATCGCATTATTTTCGCCATTTTCCCGGACAAAATACATATTACCGAAACGGGCCTGTAATTCGATCCAAAAAGTGCGGGGTAAAAATTCATAGACGGCATCACCAATACTAAAAGATAGTAGATTACCGCCGCGACCATCGGCCACTAGGAGAATACTTTTATCATCCAATCCCCAGAAATTAATCACTGCTCGGCCGGGGCTGCGGTCATATTGGGTTAAAACTCGCATTTTCCAGCCGGTTTCCCCTTGAAATGTCTCGATATCTTGGATTAATGCCTCTTCCTGTTTTGCGGGTAGATAATTGGCTAAATCAACGATCGGAGTGGTTTCATTGGGCAGTAATTCGGGATTATTCACCGCTAGAGCTTGATTTGGGCAGATAATCCAACCCAGACAGCTAATGACACCAATGACAAGAGCGATCGAGATTCCTCGGCAAAAACGATTGAGCATAGCACTTCTAGACAATGAGAATTTTTTCAGCAAGGGTGTAGGCTAACTTTCAGTTTCTTTACACTTATTTACTTTATCTTAAGGGAATTCTCAACTTTAGTCACTCAGTTATCGGTTAAGCTAAGACGTATCTTAACCGCCTATGCTTAGATTAGCTGACCCCCCCTTGCCCCCCGATGTCGAGGGGGTCTTACCTCTTGCCCCCCCGATGTCGGGGGGGTTGGGGGGGTTGCCTCTTGCCTCGTCTCAACAAGCAATTTAAATGCGCGGGCAGCTTATCAGATGCGAGTTTTCAGTTCACTCTCCAGAAACTCAACTCAAGCTGATGAGGTCTCAACCAGTTGTATTAACTGGATCTTTTGCCAAAATGGAGTAAATATAGTAGCGGGGGGATGGTCAATGACAGCACGGGAAGTATTAGAGTTAATTCAACAGGCAAAGGACAAAGGAGCGTTACATCTGTACGGCAGAAACTTAACAGAAATTCCCCCCGAAATCGCTCAACTCACCTCCCTGCAATACCTCTACCTCAACAATAACCAAATCAGGGAGATACCAGAAGCGCTCGCTCAACTCACCTCCCTGCAATACCTCTACCTCAACAATAACCAAATCAGCGAGATACCAGAAGCGCTCGCTCAACTCACCCCCCTGCAAAACCTCTACCTCTACAATAACCAAATCAGGGAGATTCCAGAAGCGCTCGCTCGACTTACCTCTCTGCAAGACCTCGACCTCAGCTATAACCGAATCAGGGAGATTCCAGAAGCGCTCGCTCGACTTACCTCTCTGCAAAGGCTCGACCTCAGCAATAACCCAGGGGACCTGCGTAGGAATAATATCCCAGCCAGACAGTCGCTCTGTAGAAGAATCAGACAAGCCATAAATGGTACATTATCAAAGCGCAAGTCCCCAGCGAGAAACCAACAACGATGACACTTCCCAAGAAACCCCCAAATCGGAGCAGTAAAGATTTGCATACCACAAAAAGGTAACTTAGGCGAAAAAGTTTACAAATATTTAATATTAATCTCTCTTTTTATCAAACCGGGAAAACTCTTGGCCTTTTCCCGTTCTTAACTTCTTATACTAAATCCGTTGAGGCGTTGGGTTTCATGCTTCAACCCAACCTACGTTCATCTTATATTTAATTCCACCCACCCACTTAGTAATTATCTTCAAAGTTTGGCGGCAAAAATAAATAGCTAGGCAGTCAACTTGATTCTTTTGGCCAAGTCAAGGCCAAACCCCCTGAATACCAATCGGCTCTCTTGGTTTAGCTGGGTTAGAATCTAGCCTAGCCTATACTTTTTCTCAGGTTATCCCAGAAGGATTAAGGATAAACCACAGAGGCACAAAGAACACAAGGACAAGAGAGCCTACAAATCTAGACAACTTGATCAAACCTATGCTAGTCTCTTGAATACTTAATAATATCTCCCTAAACAAGCAATAGATGAATTCCCATTTAATCAAAGTTCCCTTTGTTGATTTAACTTGGCAAAATCAGCCCCTACAAGCAAAAATTGCCGAGGCAATCCAAACAGTTATCGACCGAGGAGATTTTGTTTTAGGCCAAGCTTTAGCCGAATTTGAAACCGCCTTTGCCCAAGCTTGCGGAGTCGAGTATGCTGTGGGAGTAGCTTCTGGCACTGCTGCTCTTGCCCTGGCTTTACAAGCTTACGGCATCGGTGCCGGGGATGAAGTGCTAGTCCCCGCTAATACCTTTGTCGCTACCCTCATGGGTGTTATTCAAGCGGGAGCCAAACCAGTTTTAGTTGATTGTCACCTCGATACGGCCTTAATTGACCTCGCGGCGGCCGCCCAAAAAATTACCCCCAACACCCGCGCCATTCTACCCGTACACCTGTACGGACAGATGGTATCACCCCAACAATTAGAGGATTTTGCCCGCAGCCATAATCTGACCATCTTTGAAGATGCGGCCCAGGCCCATTTAGCCAGTAGAGAAGGTTATCGCGCCGGCAGTGTCGGTGTGGCGGCGGGGTTTAGTTTTTATCCCAGTAAAAATTTAGGTGCTTTTGGCAATGGCGGAATGTTAGTGAGCAATGATCCCGAAATTAGCCAAAAAGCCCGTAGTTTAAGAAATTATGGCGCACCGAGCAAGTATTTTCACACCGATATCGGCACTAATAGCCGTTTAGACAGCATACAAGCCGCCATTTTAAATGTTAAATTACCCCATCTGGAAGGCTGGAATCGGGCCCGTCAGCGAGCGGCAAGACAATACGACCGGCTTTTGGCTCCTTTAGCCGATAAGGGCATTTTACCCATAGGAGACGAAACCGAGACCGGTCATGTCTATCATCTCTACGTTATTCGCCTCCTTGCCCATTGTCCCGTCCCTCGCCAACAACTACAAGAACAATTAACTGCCGTCGGTATTCAAACCGGCATTCATTATCCGATTCCTTGTCATCTGCAACCGGCCTATCGCTACCTGGGTTATCAACAGGGAGACTTTCCTCATGCAGAGACTCTCTGTGAAGAAATTGTCTCTCTGCCCATGTACCCCGGTATCAGCGAGGAGCAAATTGACATCGTGGTTGAACAGATCACTGCGATCATCGGGTAACATAAATTCAGAATTTGTCACTAAATCGCTCTGTCCTATGGGTATTAGTCCTTCCCTATCCCCCGTCTCCCAGAAAAATCGGCAATCTTGGCTGATTATCGGTTTCTTGGCGGTTATCTATGGTCCGGTGATCTTTCATTGGTATGATGGTTGGCTGAATAAATCGATCAGCATCGAACACGAATACTTTAGCCACGGCTTGATTGGCCTTCCCTACGCCGCCTATATTGTCTGGCAGAATCGCAAAAAATGGCAACGCCTCGAAGATCGCTCCCATCCCCTCGGAGCGTTTTTGTTAACCCTAGGAGCGATTTTTTATCTCCTCGGTTCCTCTCTTTGGGTTAGTATGTCTTTCCCGATTATTTTAGCGGGAATCTGTCTCTGGTTAAAAGGAACGGAAGGTTTTAAATTACAGGGATTTCCCCTACTTTTAACAGCTTTAGCGACTCCTAATCCCATACCCTACCTGATCACTCCCTATACCCTACCCCTACAGGTTTTTATTGCTGCTTGCGCTGGTTTTATTCTCCAGCAAGCAGGCTTAGATGTCTCCGTTGACGGTGTCTATATAGCGGTGGAAGGTAGGATGGTGGAAGTCGCTCCCTACTGTGCGGGGCTGAAAATGTTATTCACCAGTCTTTACGTCACCCTGCTGCTGCTCCATTGGACTGATACCATCGAAAACGGTCGTAAAACCCGCTTTATGCTCCTCAGTGCCTTTGGAATTAGTGTCGGGGCTAATATTATTCGTAACGCGCTTTTAGCTTGGTTTCACGGCACAGGACAAGAGGAAAACTTTAAATTACTCCACGATAGCTGGGGGGGTGATTTATACTCCGTCTTTATGTTATTACTCATCTTTTTGGTCTTCCAAATCATGCAGTATCGCGAGGCGGTCAAGAAACAGTCCCTAGCTCAAGGGGAAAGTAACCAGGATGATTAGTCAAAAAATTCCAGCCGAGGTAACTTTAGTGTTAGATAAAGTCAAAAAAAAGCTCCCGGGTAATTATTTACTGCTGTTGTGCCTGCTGCTGCTGTTGATTTTAGGCGGTATCCTGCCCAATTTAATTTCTGGCCATTGGTCTTGGGCAGATCAACCGAGAATCGCTAATATTCAGAAAATGCAGGTCATCCGAAAATCGGGAGTCGAGTTGTCTGACCTGAAAACCATCGACCAGAGCCAAGGCCAAATCGGTGAGGGAAAATGGTCGGTACAAGTGGTGGAAAGTCCCGATGGCAAGAGGATCACCGTGCTTTTAAAGCCACAGGACTACTATAAAAATCAACCGGGATTAGAATGGTCGGATATCAATTCGATTAGTCATTGGAATCAGGGGGAAACAACCGAGCTATCAATTCCCACCCAGTCGGGAGGAAAGGCCACGGCCAGATTCTATCGTGCTTGGACACAAAATACCTTTGCCGTGGTGCAATGGTATGCTTGGCTAGGTGGTGGTCATTACGATCCCTCTGTTTGGTATTGGCTTGACCAATGGGCGCAATTAAAAAGACAGAGAGTACCCTGGATAGCCGTTTCCTTGCTGATTCCCTTAGAACCGACGAAAGAACTGCAAACTCTCACTCCCTTTGCTCTCAATCTCGCCGCGGAAGTTCAAAGTTACTTAGAACAAAATGTCTTAAGTCAATTAACTTCTCTGCCTGAGACCAAAAAAGAAAAGTGATTTTGCTGCTCCCAACCATCTCTTTGAAAAAACTAGCTCAAGGCACTTTTCTAGTCCTTAATGGCTTCTTTGTTCCTCTCCCACTAGATAACTCTCAGAAAATAAATTGATATATCTGTCTGTATGATTCCACCAATGCTCAACAAGTTTTTGCCAGTTAGTTTCTTCAGAACCGGGGCCATAGCCTTATCAGGGTTTAGTCTGACAGGGTTCTTCTGGGTAATTCCCTCCGAGAGCCTCAAGGCCCAGGGTTCTTTGTCCATACCCCAGACTCAACCCGGAACTGGGTTGGAATTTTTGCCCCCCGAACCGCCTAATCCCACCTTTCCTGAAAACACGATTCCCCCTACCGGCTATAGTCCACCGGCTTACTCTCCCAATAATTCCCAATCCCGACAAATTCAGGCCTATCGACTTGATATCGGCGATCAAATTACTGTCTCGGTTCCCGATTTTCCCGAATTTAATTCCACGGGGCCAGTGGATCCCGATGGGAATTTTCTGGTGCCGATTTTAGGGCGTATTCCGGTGCTGGGCTTGACTTTAGACGAAGTGCAAACTAAGATCCGCCTCGAATTGGGGCGAAAATACCTGCGGGAGGAACCGGAAGTGATTGCTGTTTTAACCACTGCCCGTCCCGTCCAGTTAACCATTCTGGGAGAGGTACAGCGACCGGGGTTTTATAGTGTTGCTCCTAATACTCCCCTAGCGCAGGTACTTTTGGCGGCGGGTGGCGGCACCCCCAGAGCAGATCTGCGTTCGATCGTTGTCCGTCGGGTTTTAGTCGATGGTACAGTATTAGAGGAGAAACTTGACCTTTATACTCCCTTAGTTAAAGGAGACCGCTTGCCAGATCTGCGTCTGCAAGGGGGCGATGCGGTGATTGTTTCCAAGCTGGAAGTAGGCCAAGAAACGGGATATAATCGCACCCTGGTGGCTAGAACCACCCTCACCCAGCAGAATATTACCATCAGGGTTTTAGCTCCCTCACTTCCTTCGGGAATTTCCCTGAGAAATGTTTCGATTCCCAGTGGCAGTACCTTCCTCGATGTGGTGGCTAGTTTACCGGTTTCCGATCGCCTGCGGATTAATGTCAATGAAGTGTCCCTGCTCCGTTTTGACAGTGCCAAAGGGGGAGTTGTTAGTCAAACTTTGAGTCCGATAGCGGCAGTTAGGGGGGATATCTCCCAAAATGTTCCCTTAGAAGATCAAGACGTAATTATCGTCACCCGCACCCTATTGGGGGAAATTTTCGCCGCTTTTAATATCATTACTCAACCCATCCGCGATCTTTCCAGTTTTACCAATACAATTCTCAACATTAGCAATCAATTCGATAACTTCCGATAATTGAGGGGCAACTGGCTCCCTTCACTCCTTAACACAACTTCATAAGCTAGGATTTCAAGGCCGAGAATAACTCTTGACCGCTAAAATGTAAAGAATCTGGGAATATATTAAAAAGCTATGGCTCTACCAATTGTAAAACGATTTCTCATCTCGCTAGATCAGAACAAATTTGTGGGAATATTCGTCTTCCTCGTCTGTTTAGGCGGTTCTGTGATCTTTGCTTTCCTACCCGATCCTGAGAAACCCCCCACCTTTTATCGGGCGGTGGGACAATTGGCCTACCGGGTGCCGCCGCCGGCTTTTACCAGTACAGGAACCCAACTGCAAGAACAAGGGCGGGCTATTGATCGCGATTTACTGCTGTCTCCCCGGGTATTGGTCAATGCGGCCAAAAAATTGCAATTTAATCAGGAACAGATGGTTAAAATTCGCGATCAAGATTTAAAAATCACCTTCCCCGGTGAAGTGGAGGGACAAAACAATAATAGCAATCGGTCTCGAGAAACCGACCAACCCCAAGAGGTACTTTTAGAGTTAACGGCCGACTCCCAGTCCAAGGCGGAGTTAATTCTCGAAACCTTGATGAAGGAAATGGTGGAATACAGTCGCTGGCTGAATACTTCCCAGTTACGCGCCCGCATAGAAGCTCTCAGTGTCCGACTCAAAGAAGTCCAAAAAGATTTAACCAGAGCCGAAGAAAAGTTTTATCGCTACATTAGTACCCAGGGTTCAGATTTATTGGCGATTCAAGACGGGAGTTTATTCACCGCTATCACCAGTAGTCAACAGCAACAGCGAGAAATTCGCCTAGAACTGCAAGGCATTCAAGGACAAATTGATAGTCTGAGTAAACAACTCGATTTAACCCCCGATCAAGCTTACACCTCCTCGGCCCTTAGTGCCGACCCGATTATTGCCAGTATCCGAGCGCAGCTCTTGGACACGGAAGCCCAATTGGAGCGACTACAGAAGGATTTACGTCCCGAACATCCCACCGTCGTTAAATTACGCAAACAACAGCAAGTTAACGAATCTCTCTTACAAAAAAGAGCCGCCGAGGTGATCGGAAAAGATGGCGTTCTTACCGCTCTTCCCAGCAGTCGCATCCGTCAGCAAAGTAATCTCGATGCCACCCGTCAACAACTAGCGGCTCAATTAGTCACCCTGCAAACCCAGCGCGAGGGTTTAATGAAACAATTAGAGTCCTTGGTGACTCAGGAACAGCAATTACGCTCCCAATACGAGAAATTCCCCGATAAACAGCTACAGCAAGCTCGTTTAACCCAAGCTGTCGCCTTTCAACGGGGTATCTACGAGAATATTCTTAATGCTCTGGTGGATGCTCAGGCCGCAGAAGCGGAAACCGTGGGTAGTCTCACCGTCGCCCAACCGCCGGTTGCTCAACCGATCGAACAGGTGTTTAACCGCAAGAATCGTACCTTGATTCTCTTGGTGGGTGCTGGTTTGGGAACTTTAGCCGGATTGGGTACGATTCTCCTGTTAGCAGTGATCGATGATCGCCTGCACAGTCCCCAAGAATTGCGGGAAGCTTTGGTTAGTCGGGATATACTACTCTTAGGACAATTGCCCATTGTCCGGAATTTAGAGGGCGAGGAAATCGAGCCGATTCTCGCCGATGCTAATGCCAATTATCTCCCCTACTACGAACGTTTACGCAGTACCCTGCGACTTGTTGGCGGCGGCGAAACGGTGAAAGTGGTTGTTGTCACCAGTATTACTGGCGGAGAGGGGAAAACCGCCACTGCCTATAATCTGGCGATCGCAGCATCTTTAGCGGGCCGACGGACTCTCTTAGTAGAAGGAGATCTGAGAAGTCCCTCTAAGGCCGAAGAAATCGGAGTCACTCCCGATCCCAATTCTTTCCGAGAACCCCTACTTTACTACGGGGCAAAAAGTAAATCGATCCGGCTGGCCCCAAATATTGAAAACCTTTCCATTTTGCCTAGTCCCGGTCCGCAAAAACAAGCGGCAGCTATCATTGAATCGAGCGAATTACAATTAATTCTCAAAGATTCTCGCGGCCGTTTCGATCTGGTGATTGTCGATACTCCTTCTCTGTCTAGCTGTAATGATGCGCTGCTCTTAGAAGAACTAGCGGACGGGATTATTCTGGTAACGCGCCAGGGCATAACTCGTTCTAGTCTCTTGAGTGAAGCCACTGACCAGTTAACAGAAGCGGAAGTGAAAATTTTAGGGGCGGTGATTAACTACGTCGATATTACACCGACTCTCAACACCGCCGAACCGGAACTGCCGCCTTTGATAGTCCCCCCACTACAGGAACAAACAGAGACAGAGGAAGTGAAAGTGGAGGTGTAAATGGGGTTACATTTGACAAAATCTTCTGGCTCGATCGAATTCTGGTTCTTGCCAAGAAAAAGCAAAATGACTGATACTATCTATGCTGGGAAAAGCTAGGCGAATCGCTTCCATTTGCACTTCTAAGGAGGGACGATTGTTATAGGGTTGTCCCCATAAACCCGCTAAAGCTGGGATAACAGGAGTTTGATTTCCCCCGCTTGCCACTACTCTTTTGATCTGATTAACCACACAGGTGCTATCGTTACAATTAGCGTAGGACATGGGATGCCATTCTAGGGAAGGGGGAAAACTATCCCAAGCTTGTAAACGGGAATCAAAACCTTGATTACCCACAAGACGATTCCCATCGGGAAAAAACACTGCTCCGGCGGGAATTCCCTGACGTTCCACTAGGGCAGAAAAATAACTAATATAATCAATTACACCCTGGGCAGCATGGGCAACCGCTAGGAACCAAAGTTCTAATTTGAGGCGATCAAAACGACTTTTAACTGATTGTTTCATCTCCTCTTCTAAGGGGATTCTACCCTGCCAAAGAGGGGCGGTTTCTTGGGGATAAAGGCGATCTGCTTCGACGATATCATGGGGGGAAATTTGACCACGAGTCAGATAGCGATCGATTAAAAATTTGCCCTTATTATTCAATCCTCGATTAATTAAAGCTTGTCGGGATGCTGGACTAAAAATCCATAAATCTTTGACATCATCAGCCACGGAATCGACTCCTGTTCCTCTCGGATAGCGAATATAATCAAATAAAACTCCATCGGGACGACGTTGTAAAATGGCTTCTAGGAGAATTAAATAATCCTGTCGCGCTTGATTACTGTAGGGATCGACAAAAGTTTGGGATCGATCATCGACAAAAGAGGTGCTATCCTGTCCTTTACCATTGCGTGCTAACACCTCCTGTCGCTCGGGTTTTAAGCTATAAGCATAGCCAAAATTGAGGCTAAATAACCAAGCATACACCTTTAAACCGCGTTTATGTCCCTGTTCAATCGCCTGTGCTAATAAATCCACATTTCCAGCACCGGGATTTTTAATCACGCTATCCCAAACCGTGGGATTATTGTTAGGAGGTAATAAGACTTGACCATCGGCAAAAACTTCCAGATAAACTATATTATAACCTTTGGCCACGATGCGATCGAGGATACTTTCTATCGATCCTGGACGGGTATCACAGGAGTAGAGACGTAACCAGATCGCTTGTTCCTGTAACCAGTGTCGGGAACGACAAAAGCGCAATTGTTCAGCATATTTCTGCAATAAAATGTTATATTCTTGGGGGGAAGTTTGACGCAGATTTTCTTGTTGTTGGATTTCCGATTCGGACAGTTGACAATTATCATTGACCGCGAGGCTAGAGTCAATCCCGAGAGGACTACTCCAGAGGATTATAGCGAGGAAACAGGATAGCGATCGCAGATAATTGACTTTTTTTAACATAGTTGTTCACGGCAAAACTAGCAAAGGAGAAATTTCCTTAGTTTGCTATTTTTTTAGCCCTCTTCTAGAACTATAGCAAAAGTCTTAAGTAGGTAGGCGTTAAAAACCCTAGTAATGGCAGAGATGGTTAATCGATCTTTGTGTTCTTTGTGTCTTTGTGGTTCCTTCCTTTACCCACCCAAGAGAGCCGGTGAGAAGATGGAAAATTAGTTAACCTTTGGGCAATTGCTAGATGACTAAAAATAAAAGAGTGCTGATTTTAGGGGGAACGGGGGAAGCGGCGGCATTAGCGGCTAAAATTGCGGCAATTCCGGGTATAGATGCCATCGCTTCCTTTGCCGGTCGCACGAGAGAACCGATTACTCTCACAACTCCTTCTCGTCGGGGGGGGTTTGGTGGTGCCACTGGGTTAGCCAATTATCTGCGGCAAGAAGGCATTGATTGTTTGATTGATGCTACCCATCCCTTTGCCGCACAAATTTCCTTTAATGCCGCTCAAGCCGCCTCAGATTGTGGTATTCCTCGATTAATGTTAAGTCGTCCAGCCTGGGAAAAAGTATCTGGAGATAATTGGATTGAAGTAGAAAACAATCAAGCTGCGGCGAATATTTTACCTGGGTTAGCGCCGCGGATATTTCTCACTATTGGTCGGCAAGAACTGGCAAGTTATGCACATCTAAAAAATATCTGGTTTTTGATGCGGATGATTGACCCTCCGGAACCAGATGCCATCGTACCGGTTGGAAAATTATTATTGGAACGGGGGCCTTTTTCCTTGCAGTCAGAGCGCTCTCTTTTACAAGAATATAAGATTGGGGCGATCGTGAGTAAAAATAGCGGCGGTGATGCCACCTACGCCAAAATTATCGCCGCTAGAGAGTTGGGAATAACCGTGGTCATGATACAACGTCCACCTGTACCTGAAGGAGAAAAAGTGGCAGATGTTGAAAGTGTCCTGGCATGGTTAGAAAAAAGACTGCTCTCTTGATTTTTCTGGGAAAATCATCAGTAGGGTTTGTTGAAAAAGTCAATTGTCTGGTGTTAGGGTGATGGGGTTTTAGGGTGATGGGGTGATGGGGTGATGGGGTGATGGGGTTTTAGGGTTTTAGTTGAAATTCCCCACTTCCCCACTTCCCACTTCCCACTTCCCCACCTACTCTGGGGAAATTACACTTTCACCACGTTGCTAAAAGAGATTTTCAGGTAATCATCTTCCATTTTTGCTCCGGAAGGTTTCAGGGCTGCTAAAGCTTGGGGTAAGACTAAATTACGACGGTGATTCCCAATGCGAATATTTAACTCATCTCCAGTTTTATTGAGTTGTATCTGTTCCTTGGGTATGCCGGGTAAATATAATTCCAGACTGTAATTATTTTCCTGTTGAACTACCCGAATGGTGTTTTCTTGGTAATAAACCTTCGTCGGATCTTCCCCAGCAAAAAGAGTTTCTTTCAGTCTTTCCAAAGCGGGTAAACCACACATTTCCTCGGAGTAGAGAGGAACTTCCTTAACTGGTAAAGGATGAAAATTATCGTAAATTTCCTGTTTATAACCCTGTTGATTTTCTTTCCAACGAGCAAAGAAAGGATCGGTTACTTTGTCGGGAATAATCCGATTGGCAATAATCAAATCGGTGGAAACATTATAGAGACTTAGATAGGCATGGGCGCGTAAAGACTCCTTAATCACCATTTTTTCGGGGTTTGTCACCAAACGTACCGAGGTTTGAGTATTATCGGTCAAAACCTTTTCTAAAGCCTCGATCTGCTCATAAAACTCGTAGGGAGCATCCATAACTTCCTTGTCCGGCAGGGAAAAACCGACGATCGGTCGAAAAAAAGGTTCCACCAGTGGTCGCAATGCCACCGACATTCCCTGTAAAGGTTTGTAAAATCTTCTCATGTACCAACCGCCCACTTCTGGCAAACTCAGCAATCGTAAAGCTGTCCCCGTGGGTGCGGAATCGATAATCAACACATCATAAGTACCCTCATCGTAATGGCGTTTCATGCGAACTAAGCCGAAAATCTCATCCATTCCGGGTAAAATCGCTAATTCTTCCGCTTGCACTCCATCTAAACCCCTAGCTTGCAATACCTGAGTAATGTAACGTTTTACTGCGCCCCAGTTGCCTTCTAATTCCATTAGTGCATCTAATTCTGCCCCCCAAAGATGGGGACGTACCAAACGAGGATCGTGACCTAATTCGAGATCGAAACTGTCAGCGAGAGAGTGAGCGGGATCGGTGCTGAGAACTAGGGTTTTATAGCCAAGTTCGGCGCAGCGGAGTCCTGTAGCGGCGGCGACGGAGGTTTTACCCACGCCTCCTTTACCGGTCATGAGAATTACACGCATGGGGGCTGATTCTAAGAAAATTTACATTACTTATTCTTATTTTGACATCCTCGCCGCCCTAAAAGTGCGGCGATTCCTAAACCTCACGATTTAAGTTTCTGCTTCCACCACCGTCGCATACCACAGTTAAAAAACCATGTACTGTCTTACACAGAGTCCACAGACTTTCGCCCCATTTCA
>NZ_JADBVM010000229.1:0-8648 GCF_020244875.1 Microcystis sp. M44BS1 | reverse complement strand
CCCCATTCCCCCATCTCCCCATTCCCCCATCTCCCCATTCCCCCATCTCCCCATTCCCCCATTTCCCTAATCCCTAATCTCTGCTGCCCAAATGATTTTCTAGCCATTTAATTACCTGTTGACCTAAGCTAACATTGTTTAATCGATCGATCTCGCGAATGCCGGTAGGACTGGTGACATTAACTTCCGTGAGATAGCCACCAATCACATCTAATCCGACAAAATATAGGCCATCTTCTCGTAATTTTGGGGCTAAAGTGGCACAGATTTCTAATTCTTGATCGGTGATTTCTGTTTTTGCCACTCGTCCACCCACCGCCATATTACCGCGAAATTCCGAACCGGTGGGAATGCGATTAACTGCCCCGATGGGTTCACCATTGAGGACAATAATGCGTTTATCTCCTTCTTTGGCAGCTGGTAAATAATCTTGGATCATTACCGGTTCTTGTCCCCATTTTGTGCTAATTTCAATCATTGAATTGAGATTGCGATCTTCGGGACTAAGAAATAAAATTCCCTCCCCTGCTTTGCCCCCCAAAGGTTTCATAACTGCCGCCCCTTTTTGGTTGACAAATTCCCTAATCGTTGCTTTATCTTGGGAAACAATTGTAGCGGGCATTACCTGAGCAAAGTGAATAGTGTATAACTTTTCGTTGGCATGGCGTAAACCCCTAGTTGAGTTAATTACTTGGGTTTTTTGGGGGTCGATCAGGTCTAATAAATAGGTGGCATAAAGATAGGCAATCGTCACGGGTGGGTCTTTTCGCATCCAGACAAAATCGAAGTTTTCTAGGCAGGTAAAAACTGTCTCTTGTCTTTGATACCATTGAGATACAGCCACCCAATGATTATCTTTTAACTCCACGGGAACCAGTTCAATTTTAGTTAGTTTTGCCCAAGCTTTTCCCGCAATCGCACTGAGATCCGTGATGGAAGTCATCCAGACTTCATGGCCTAATAATTGGGACGCTTCCATGATAGCTACACTGGTATCATGGCCCGGATCTAAATACTCGATCGGATCGATAATAAAGGCTAGTTTCATTAATAGTTTTTATCCTTAATTCTGCAACAGGGGATCTAAACCACCACTTCTATCTAAAGCATAGATGTCATCGCAGCCCCCGATGTGTTGATCATTTATAAAAATTTGTGGTACACTTGTACGACCATTGGCTCGATCGGACATTTTGGCTCGCGCTCCTTCATCACCATTGATACAATATTCGGTAAACTCCACCCCTTTTTTCTTGAGTAATGCTTTAGCGCGGATACAGAAAGGACAGGAACTCCAAGTATAGATCTCTACTTTAGCGGCCATAAAATTTATCTGTTTTCTTTACAGTTCTTAATTTTAGCCGATAACCGAGCAGTGATCTTCCTTCAGGTCAGAAAACGCCAATTAGGGCGATTCCACTGATATATTCCTTGTATTTGCCATTCTTCACCGTTTTGAAAGCGAATACGGCAACTAACAGGGGGGGAATCATCCTCACTTTCATTTACTTCTATTACCTCACAGGGAAACCAGTCGCAACTATCGGCAGCGTCTGCGGGAATCCATTCCCATAATCCATTAGACACCTCGATCGTATCTCCCACCTGTAATTTTTCTCTGGTTAACCTTAATTTTTGTAAATATTCTTGCCAATGAATCGGTTTTATGCTGTTCAACCAAGCCAAGCCATACTGATCGCGGATAAATTGTACCGCACCGGAAGGGCGATCGTTAAGCCAATCATTGAGGAGGGAACTTTTCCAAGCTAAATTTTCCCGTTCTTGTTTGAGGATAAATTCCAGTAAAATCTCCCTTTGCATAGATGTTAATTCGTCGAGGGGATTGCCATCAGCGAGGGAATTTTGCTCAAAAAACACCTCTAACAAAATTTCTTTTTGTTGTTGATTGAGAGGACATAATAAAGCCTCACACTGGAGAAAAGCCGCTTTGAGAGTGGTTTCAATCTCATCTCGATCCATGAGAGTCCTAAAAAAGCTGATTTCAAAGGGTGACGATCCACGATAATCTAAGTATTGGGGAAATCATACCGTAAAATCACTGATCTATGACACCACGCTCGCTCACCGTTTTACTGCTTTCTGTTCTCTTCTGGCTGTCTAGCTGGCTTATCATCCCTACTGCTCAAGCTTTGACCCCAATTCAACTATTAGATGTATCTTACAAAGACTGTCCCCCCGAATTAGCCGAGGGGAGTGTCACCAGTGGGGGAACCAGTTTTCCGGCTAATTGTTTTTTAATCACCGGCAAAGCTAAAAATAATTCTGGAAAAACCGTCTATGATGCCGATGTTTTTGGTCGGATTTACGATGCTAACGGGGAACCAGCTTTACAAAATCGTAGCCGAGTCGGGGCAATTCCCGAAGTGCCACCGGGGATTAGTGATTTCGAGATCAGAATTTCTGTTTCTACCAATCAACCAACCCCCCTGCGACTGGAAAAATTCAAAGCTTCCGGTTTTACCAGTAGTGTTGATCCCCGGATTTAGAAACTGCTGCTGACCAGACTGCTGGCCCCTGTGGCTACGACACTCTGAACGACGTTGAGCAGCAGGAACGCGAGAATCGGGGACAAGTCCATCCCGCCTAGGGGTGGGATAATCGAGCGAAAAAGGTTTAAATAGGGATCGGTAATCGGACTGAGAAAAGACATAATCTGATAGGCCCAACCAGCATTTTGGAACCAAGTCAGTAAAACCCTAACAATTAGGATTACCGAGTAAATTTGCAGGAAATTGTTGATTATCGTCAAAATAAACCCTATATCGCTCATAAATAAATATTCCCTCAAGAGGGCGTGATGGTTAGTTTAGCTTTGATCTTACCAAAAAAATCGTCTTAAGTTACTCTCGCCGTCCTATCTTAGTGGTTTTGACCAGCTATCGCTATTCCTTCTGGTTGACGGACACCGGGTAAGAAAACTGAATACAGCAGTTATCTTAATGGTGAGGTACGAAGTTTTCCTTTTGGGGAGACTCGGATTGTTCAAGTAGTTTTTCCATAGCTAACTGACGGTCCGGATGGGAGGACAGATAAAAACGATTGCATGGTATGATAAAGGTTTTGGAACTATTGTTTTAGGTCAAGATCATGGCGAAACGAATGCAGGTTATCCTCAATCAAAAAGTCAGCAAATTGGGTGAAAATGGCGATGTGGTGGAAGTGGCACCCGGTTATGCGCGCAATTACCTTATCCCCCAAGGGGTGGCCGTTTTAGCCACCAAGGGTGCGATTAAACAGGCAGAATTTAGGAAAGAAAAAGAGCGTCAACGTCTCCTTGCCGAAAAACAAGAAGCGGAAACCAGAAAAACTGCGATCGAAAAACTCAGTCCCTACACCATCCCTAAACAGGTGGGTGAAAACGAGGCCATTTTCGGTACTGTCACCAGTCAAGATGTGGCTACGGTTATTCTAGAAAATGCTAAATTAGAAATCGATCGCCGTGGTATTACCGTCCCCGATATCGGTCAATTGGGAGTCTATAAAGTACAAGTCAAACTCCATCCCGAAGTTAGTGCCGATATCGAAATTAAAGTAACTGCACAATAACAATTGTCGGGGCATAGTTATCAGTAATCAGTGAAAATTTATCAGAGCGATTAACTAGCTAATGGCTGCTAGCTAATAACCATTAAAATATCAACAATTATGACTCATTCCACGGATATAAAAACCCTAGCACGCTGGATGGCGGCGGATTTTAGTAATCAAGAACAAGCTTTTGCTAATCCGCCTTTTTTTGCCCATATTCGCGTGTGTATGCGTCCTTTACCCGATGAATTACTGAAAGGAACCAGTTTATTTTTAGAGCAGGCCTACGATTTTATGCTCAATACTCCCTATCGTTTGCGAGTATTTAAATTATCGGTAGTCGATGACCATATTGAACTAGAAAACTTTAAAGTTAAAGAGGAAGCTAACTTTTTTGGTGCTTCTAGAGAACCCCAACGTCTCAAAAATCTCAGCTTAGACCTATTAGAACCGATGCCGGGTTGTGATATGAATGTAACTTGGACAGGTAACAGTTTTAAAGGGGTGGTGAAACCGGGGAAACAATGTTTAATCTTTCGCAAAGATAGAATGACTTATTTGGATAATAGTTTTGAAATTAGTGAACAGGGATTAATTAGCGTTGATCGCGGTTTAGATCCCGAAACCGATCAATTAGTCTGGGGTTCGATCGCCGGTCCCTTTGAGTTTGTGCGTCGCAGTAGTTTTGCTGAGGAAGTGTGAGAAAAATTCTCGGTTTTTAGCTATGAAAATCGCCACATGGAATGTCAACTCGATTCGCAGCCGACAAGAGCAGGTAATTAACTGGTTACAACTCAATCCCGTTGAGGTTTTATGCTTGCAAGAAACTAAGGTAATCGATCGAGATTTTCCCAGAGAAGCTTTTGAATCTTTGGGTTATCATCTCTATATTTCTGGACAAAAAGCCTATAATGGTGTAGCGATTTTTAGCCAGAAACCCCTGGACGATATCACTGTGGGATTTAGTCCCATTATCGGCGAAAATTTAACGGGAGAACTAGACGAACAAAAACGGTTAATTACTGGAGTAATCGGCGATATTCGGATTATTAATCTCTACGTTCCTAATGGTTCTTCCCTAGATAGTGACAAGTATATTTATAAGCTTAAATGGTTAGAAACTCTTAGGAAATATCTAGATAAAATAATTAATTCTCAACCCAAAGAATTATGTATCTGTGGTGATTTTAATATTGCCTTAGAAGATAAAGATATTTATGATCCCAAGGGCAAAGAAAATCATATTATGTCTTCAGCTAAAGAAAGAGAAGCTTTAGAAAAGGTCTTAGAAATTGGTTTACAAGATGCCTTTAGAAAATTCACCTCGGCAGCAGGACATTATAGTTGGTGGGATTATCGCAGCGGTGGTTTTGCTCGTAACCGAGGTTGGCGAATTGATCATCTTTATTTAACTCCTCAGCTATACGAAAAAGCCGTTAATTGTCTGATCGATCAAGAACCCAGAAAACAAGAAAAACCTAGCGATCATACCCCTGTTATTCTGGAAATATAAGGCAAAAATAGCTAAAGGATCAACCTAGACTTGGCACAGCCAGAATTTTGCTCTCTTAGCTTCCCTAACCGGGGACTTTCACCTTGAGGATTTATTCGGTAACGAGAAAATGCTATGATTCGGGTTGAATTTACCAAGTTTATTAAATTATGCGTTCTCCCCAATTAATTGTTCTATTGCTCGGTTTATCCTTTCTCCCCAGCATCTCCCCCGCTTTTGTCCATGCTAGTCCCTCGATAGTGCCAGTGAAACAATCGAGTAATCGCGATGGGGGACAAAAAATCAGTGAAGCGGAAATTAAAGCAATGATTCAAGACATTGAAACCGCTATTAAAGATAAAAATATCGCCCTAATCCTCAAACACTATGCCCCGTTTATTTCCTCGCAATTGACCATTAAAACCGATGCTAGTACCGAAATTTTTGAGTTAGATGGCATCACGGAACATAAAATATTTTTAGAGGAATCCTACAAAAATATCAAAAGTATAGAGGTTCTTTCTGAGAATTGGGACGTGGATATTCTTGCTAATGACGAGACGGCGATTATCACTCGCGAGCGGGTAGTCAATATTACCAACACCGAGGGTGATAACTATATAGTGGCATCAGAAGCAGTGGCTAAAGTCGCTCCCATCGACGGCAAATTGAGGATATTTTCCATTCAAGAAACCGCCGAAGTGGGACGCAGACCAAAAAAATAATTAACTTCTCCGGTTGGGACTGGACCAACCCGACTCCCGCCGTCTTCGTCCCTCGATAAAACCGTCATCGTAGTCTCTGGAATTGCGCGGATTATCATAGCGGGCAAAGTTAAAACCGTCCTCTAGTCCGCGCTGAAATTCTTGCTCTGGTGGCACAAATCGATAACGTTGTCTATTATCCTGTACCACCCGGTTGATTAACAAGGCCCCCGCTCCAATACCCACGGCCTCACCAAAGGTTAAAGACCTAGCATAATTGATGTTAATTGTCAAGAAAGTTGTTGTTAAAATTAAGGCTTTTCCCCAATGTTGACCCATAAAATCCTCCTTCAAAAAATCAAGTTGACAACAAAACCAGTACAGATAGAGAGTTTCTCATAAAATCGACCACCGACTCCCTCAAATGAAAACTTTGTACCTCACCATTACGATAAATGAGATCAAGAAGTTTTAGAAGAATGGGAGTGAAAGCGAATACCGAGGAAGACATCGTAGAGAAAACTCCAGAAATTCTTACCTTGCAGTAAACCTAAAGACTGTTCACACTCTTTTGCGTCTAAAAGCGGTTTAGTGGCATAGTATGCCGGTTGGTATTTGTACCAGGGAATCGACGGCCAAAGATGATGCACGAGATGATAATTCTGCCCTAAAATCAGCAGATTTAACAGGGGACTGGGGTAAACGCGGGCATTTTTCCAACGATTGCGCTCTTGGAAAGGACGATGGGGAAGATAATCGAAAAATAAACCGAGGGCAATTCCCACCACTAAAGCAGGAACAAACCAAAAATTCATCACATAGCCAATAAAACCGAATTGACAGGCGACGATGACTATGGTAGCCACAAAAAGACGACTGAGGAACCATTCCAGCAGTTCGTATTTTCGCCAGAGTTGCCGCTTAAAAAAGAAGATTTCATGATAAAAAAATCTGGCCGCAATCATCCACAACGGTCCACCAGTGGAGACAAAATGATCCGGATCATTTTCGGGATCGTTAACGTGAGCGTGGTGCTGTAAATGGACTCTAGTGAAGACCGGAAAGGCAAAACCGAGCATTAAAGCACTGCCATGACCTAAAATAGCATTAAATACCCGATTGCTATGGGCAGAATTATGAGAGGCATCGTGGATAACTGTCCCCGATAAATGTAAAGCGAGGACATTAGCACTAAAACAAATCAAGTCCGGCCAGGACCATAGCCAATAGCCACAGGTAGATAGGGTTATTAGGCTCAAGGCACTAAAAAACATGGTAACGTTTGGGTTGAAGCCCCCCGGTGCTTTTAAATACTCTTTGGGGACTGTCAGCAACATCTTGGCCGACTGCATTATGGGTGTTGCTCCTTATTGTGTTCGCTTTACTGGCGTAAATTATCATACTACGCCTTTTTCATAAAGTTTTGTAACATTATCTTAATTAATCTAAAGCTATGAAGAAAGTAAGGATTTGTTATATGGTCTTCCCCCCTCAGTCCCCGAAGGAAAAGCGAGGCTACAAGAGAAAATCACGGGCGCTTAACGCCAGTTTCGCACTTAAACGATTAAAAAATTCGGCTAGAGACTCGGCTTGAGAAGGAGCGATCGCCTGTTTCCCCCCTATCACCGATTCTACTCTATCCCGATCGCCGAAAATATCGATAAGACACTCCCTATCGATATCGAATTCATGCAGTAAAGATTCTAACGTAGCGGTAGGATTTGTTCGGGCGATCGGATAATGTTTCTGCTCGTATTCTTCCACTAATAACACCAATAAATCAAATAATAGTCCTTCGTCATTGCTTAACTCCCGTGACATCATCCCTTCAATTATGCTTAAAAATCGCTCGTATTCTTGGGAGTTATTAATCGGTTTCGGTTGATACTGCAAGCGACCTTGAACCTCTACTAAATTTTTCCAGTTAGCCTTACTAGCGAAGTTATTATTAAACTATCAAAGTAACTATATTGATAGCGTTCCGCTAGATTCAATGCCATCTCTATCGTATTAACAGAAACGAGGACGATTGGGAATCCCTCGGAAAGCTCTTGTACAGCTTCTCGAATTTGCGAATAGCTTAGGGAAAATTTCCGTTTTAATACATTTATCGTTTCATTTAAAACCTGTGTACTAATCCAAGCCTCACCCGATCGAACACAATCAATCGCTCGCTGTCGTTTATCCGGCTCATCCTCAGAATACCCGTAAATTAAGACATTAGTATCGATAAAAACTTTATCGGGCATTAGCCTCGTCCCGATCGAATCTAAATCCCCGTGTATTTAAAGAAATCGCCTCGAACATCGTTTTTTCAGTTTTCTGGCCCGGATCGGGGACGATTTCCGAGTCATCCAAAACAATCACCCGTATCATCTTACCTTCCCATCGAGAAGAATATCGAGGGGGAACGCTCACCTGACCATCATAAATAACCGTCCTAAATTCGATCGCTTCCATACATAGCTCCAATTAAACCCTATCTCTACTTTAGCTCTAGAGTTAAGCGATCATAACTCGGACGTATTTTAGAGACTAGAATAAGGTTAAAAATCGCTTGCAGGGCTTACGGTGATGGAAGAAAAAGAAACAGGACTAAATGAACGGGAATTAGAGTAAATTCTGGAAATAGCGCGGGATGCGGCGGAAAAAGCCCGAACAATGGGCGAGGTAATTACAGAAAATTCAAAAAAATGGCGGGAGAGAGCAGCAAGAATCAATCGAACGGAATCGAGATAGCGATCGAGTATTTCTTCGATTATAGGACTCACCGTTCGCTTAAATTGAAGGGGTAAGGTGGGCAAAAAAGGTTAAAATCCTTGTGTAGTCAAGTGTTGGCCAACAAGGAGTCGAGCAATTACGTCACAAACACAGTCAGAACGAATAGATGATCTCCCTCTAAT
>NZ_JADBVM010000228.1:0-2697 GCF_020244875.1 Microcystis sp. M44BS1 | reverse complement strand
TCCGATCTATAACTGATAACTGATAACTGATAACTGATAACTGATAACTGATAACTGATAACTGATAACTGATAACTGATAACTGATAACTGATAACTGATAACTGATAACTGATAACTGATAACTGATAACTGATAACCGACTCCACCAACAAACTTTTTCAGCAAACCCTAATTATCTACTGATGAATAATTAAACTTTCTAAACTGGTTTGTAAATCTTGGGTTAATTGTGCTACGGCCGAGCGTCGATCGCTTTTATAATCGGCATAGCGCTCGGATACAGAAATAGGTTTACCAATAGTTATTATCGCTTTTTGTTGACCAATTTGGGGACGAAAAAAGGGATTACCTCCCTTAATTCTTGTTACTAAATCCCAGAGTAATAAAATTGTCTCGGCAAATCTTTCTACGCTGGGTTTTTCTTTGACATAATAACCAGTTACTGACACAAAACTTTCCACAATTCTCATGTGCCACATTCTTAAATTAGCTTCATCAGCTAGTCGATCAGCTAATCCTAATTCAAGGGGAGAAATAGAATGAGTGGGTTTTAATTCTTCCCGATAAATGCGTTCCCATCCTGCTTGTTCCAAACGACGACAGCGCTCGATCACATTACCATGAGGAGAAAGATGAAAATACTTTTCTGCGGTTTGTAGGGCCACATCTAATAAATTGGCTAAACGTTTGGCTAGGGTTTCATTTGGATCATCACCATTGGCAGGTACTACAGGTAAAGATTGATAGTAGAAATCTCGATAAAAATCCTCCATTAAGGATAATAATCTTTGTCCTAACCGAAAAAGACGCTCGTATAAAACATTTTCTTCTAGGGATGAATTCGGGATTGATTCTAAACCGCTATCGGTTTCTAAATTAGTTAAAATTCGCTCGATTTCTTGCCACACTGGAGTCAGATAAAAATACTGAATACCAATAGGTAAAATAATCACTTCTTGCTGTTGTTTAGCTTTTCTGACATCATCCACCCCCCAAAAAGCCAATTGAGAAATACCCGGTTCAATCGCACTGACAAGCTCATTATGTCCGTTAGTTGCCCCTTCCGGAGCAGCGGCTAAAGGATAATCTCCTTCTAATAATAAACGACGAGCCGAACGCAATCCGATTAAATCGGCTTTTCCCCGTTGAATTGGTGTGCCACCTAACTTAGAATATAACCATCCTACCCTTTCTCCCGCCCATAAAGGAATCCCTCGATCATACATAAAATGAGCGTGAATTGGATTGTTTAATTTTATTCCTAACTCTTGGGCTTTTTTGGGTACTAATTTCCACACAAGATAGGCCATACAGTAGGGATCGTTAATACTGGGATGACGGAAAGCGAGCAGTAAACGGACTTTTTTCTCTTGACTTTTTTGATAAAATGTGATTAAAGTTTCTAGATTGGCGGCCGAAATTTCTCTTAAGTTGGTTTGAGTTTGTAACCAAAGAGGTAAAAAGATTTGACATCCCTTTAAAAGCAAGGGATTAAGGTCAGGGGGGATAAATTCGAGGGGAGGTTGCGCGCCCAAAGATAGATTAGACATATAAGTATAAGTGGTCGTGTCAAATAAATTTTCTAGTTGAGACAGTTATCAGTTATCAGTTATCAGTTATCAGTTATCAGTTATCAGTTATCAGTTATCAGTTATCAGTTATCAGTTATCAGTTATCAGTTTACTGTTTACTGTTTACTGTTTAAGAAAGAATCCAAGAAAACTCTGATCAATAATTACCCACTGTCCAAAAGCTAATCACAGCAGCAAACAGGTGTCGAGCTAGATTTCAAATAGACTGGGATTGCAGGAACCCTCCACCGTGAAAGGAGAAATTAACCGACTTTAAGCGAGGAGGAACACCAGTAGTTTACCTCCTCACCTAAACAAATACAGCTATACTATAGCTCTATCCCCATTTCCTGCAAACGAGCCGCCAGCCGTTGAGAACGCTGTCTTTCCGCTTCCAGAGCTTGCTGAGTAGCATTTAATTGCTCTTGTGCTGCAGCCGCTCGCTCCTGTGCTGCTTCTTCTGGCAAGGGGATTAAATTGCCTTCCGAGTCATAAAATCTGGCCCAGATTGCCGTTTCTCGGTCAATAGTACCCTCCCAAGTTCCCAACCAATAGCCTAAGGTTTCGCACCATAACCAGCCGCGCTCGTTTCGTTCTAAAGAATGGTAACGTTGGTCGGCCCCTAAATGCCATCCTTGTAAAGAATTGCCATCAAAAGGATCGTAGATGAAATAATCCGGCGTGCGGAAGGTTCCCTCATAAATTGCCTTTTTTCGCACTTTATCAGTCTTAGCGGTACTAGGAGAGGTTAATTCCACGATAACATCAGGATAACGTCCCTCTTCTTCCCAAATTACCCAACCCTGTCGCTCTCTCGTGCCATCGACATTGAGGACAGCAAAGAAATCGGGCCCGCGAAAATCGCGATTTTTCGCCTGTTCGCGGCTGAAATAAATAAACATATTGCCACTGGTGTAGAAGTCGTCTCGTTCGCCGTAACCCTGCTGTAGGGAGCGAATCAGGACATTCATGGCAATGCGGTGTCGGTTGCTTTCCAAGGGTTCACCATCATCAAAAATTAAGTCTGTGGGGGGTGGGGGGGGTTCCCAGAAGTCCTCGAAATCTTCTTCTATCAGTGCCGGAGAGGTGGCAGTTTCGTCGCTTTTGGCAATCGTCATTTTTTC
>NZ_JADBVM010000227.1:0-2944 GCF_020244875.1 Microcystis sp. M44BS1 | reverse complement strand
AGATTTTCGCTAAGTACCCATTAAAGTTAGTGTGCCATACTTTCGCTTCGCCACTGTTGGCCAATTCTTGCGTCAGGGTAATCAGACGATTTTGTAGTTGACAGCGATAAGTTAAAGACATCAAAAAATCTCCGAGTATTTGTGCTGTTCAGTCCCATCGTAGGTTGGGTTGAACGATAGTGAAACCCAACATTTTTTAATAATTAAGTTGGGTTTCGTTCCTCAACCCAACCTACAGATTACTTTTGATAGATTTTTTGCTCACGATTGTTTGGGGTAGATGTAATCAAATCAGGTTCATTGTTTTTTACTGCTGCTGCTGTTCCATCACTTCCCGCAAGATGTAGTTAATTTGTGTCTCATATCCTTTCCCTTGGGCTTTTAACCATTCTAATATATCTTGATCTAGTTGGATGGTTAATTGCTGCTTTGATG
Source organism: Microcystis sp. M44BS1 (assembly GCF_020244875.1). NCBI lineage: Bacteria > Bacillati > Cyanobacteriota > Cyanophyceae > Chroococcales > Microcystaceae > Microcystis > Microcystis sp. M44BS1. The sequence continues at coordinate 2,509 of NZ_JADBVM010000227.1, read as the reverse complement.
TCGAAAAAGATACTGTTTCTTGGGTAAAGAATTCATCACCTAATGGCGGAATATCAGAATAATCGATATTCTCATCCGTCATCGCATCAATTCTCTTCAAGTCGCTTTTGATAGATTTTTTGCTCACGATTGTTTGCCTTTCTCATTGAGATTATACGAGTTTTATTAGAGCGAGGGGTATGGACGATTAAGACAACTCGACCTTTCAATTTGCCAAGCGTAATATATCTTATCTCACCATAAACGAAACGGCTATCCTCGAAGGTAACACATTTACCACCAAAAACTAGCGGTGCATCCTCAAAACTCAGTCCGTGCTTCTCTAAGTTAGCGTCGCTCTTGTCTTGATCCCATTCGTACTTCATTGTTTGAGGTAGATTCGTTAATATTAGCTTCCAAGGTAGTGCCTTAGTCCCATCGTAGGTTGGGTTGAACGATAGTGAAACCCAACATTTTTTAATAATTGAGTTGGGTTTCGTTCCTCAACCCAACCTACAGATTACTTTTGATATATTTTTTGCTCACGATTGTTTGAGGTAGATTGGTTAATATTAGGTTATCTCGTTCCCAGGTTCTACCTGGGAACGCTCCCTTCAGGTTCTACCTGAATATTACTTTTTGCCAGAGCCAGAAACCGGGTTTCTTAAACAAACCCGGTTTCTAAACAAAAAGCCAGTAGTAAGGTTTTATCATCAGTTGTTAACTTATTTAAATCCTCCCGCTCTAAAAATTCTTTGAGATCTTCCTGCAATGGCGTTTCTGTCTGTTGCAAATATTCTTCCAATGGCTGAAAAAAAGGCGGAAAAGGCTGCCAATTTTTATAATCGATCGATACCTTTTCCACTCCATCCGTCGCCACACAAATAAACGCAACTGGCTCGGTTAAAACTTTTATTTGCATATCCTCCAAAGCATTACTAGAAATAACAAAAGTGGTTTCATTGATGTATTCTCCCTTGTCAGGCTGCAACAATAACTGATAATTTCCACCCAGAGGTTTGAAGACAATAAAACCATCTCCTATCTGCATCGCCGCTAACCGTTTTGAAGTAACCAAAACAACCAGTAAAGTTGTCGCTAGATCATTAATGTCTAACTGTTCTTTTTCGGTTTCTTCTTGGAGAATTTGCTGAACATAAGCCAACAATCGCCGGAATATTTCCTTTAATTCGGCTTCAGTTCCAGTGGCAGCTAATGCTGTTTTTTTGAGATTTTCCTCTAAAAATTGCAGCGCTGCTTTAACTGTTATTTTCGCACCTAAATCCGAATGTTTGGCACTACCGGCCCCATCGGCCACGGCTCCAATCAAAACATCCTGACCCAATAATTTATAAGCACCGTAATCTTGACAGGGTAATCCCGTTTGGATGTGAAAACTACCGACCACTGACTGACATAATGTTCTCCACATAATTAACTGTCCTCTAGGTGGTAATTTGTCCCCAATTCACTGGTGGTAAATCGATCGCTTCTCCAATTTTACCACCAGAAACTCGTTTCATTGAGTTACTTAACCACTGAAATAAATCCCGAAAATCTAAACCGTTGAGTAACACGGGGGGATTATTAGAAATCTGTTTGAGCTTCTCCATATCAGCACCCTGAACACCTACAGAAAAAAATAAAACCCGATTTTCTGCTTCGGCTTGTTTTACCCGTTGCGCCGCCAGATTCCATTGATCCGTAGGCGCACCATCAGTAATTAAAAATATCCAAGGGCGATAATATTGGATACCATGATTTCTATAAATCGCTTTACGATCTTCGATTAAATCTAAGGCCAATTCAATCGCTTGTCCCATGGGGGTTAAGTCTCCTGCGCTTAAAGTAGGTGGCGTAAATTGATCAATTCCGACAAAATCTTGCACGGTTTTAACCCCTCCATTACCGAAGGTGACAATGGCGGTTTCTACGCTCAACGTCGCTTGGGTATCCCGCATCACATCCTCCTGAAAGGTTTTGATACCATCATTGAGAGCCTTAATCGGTTCTCCTGCCATTGAACCGGAGGTATCTAGTAGTAGTACCACAGGACAGCGATTTTCCTGATTTTCGACAAATTCAGCCACACCAATCGGCATTTTTTTCAAGCCTCCTAATTTTTAGAACTGGGGGAACTATGGTAGTTTTAGCAATTGGGATTATCCACTTTTTGTCCTATTATATTATCTCTGCCAGTCCCATCAGAAAAGACATCTTTCCCTTAAGCAGGCAGGTGTTAAAAACTATCAGACACCCCCCTTATCAAGGGGGGATTAAGGGGGGATTAAGGGGGGATTAAGGGGGGCAGGGGGGATCGAACCCAAAATATATCTTCAATTTAATTATAACCAGCTACTTAAGCTGAACGCGGGATTTGATTTTTGACTAAGCTTTTACGCATTTAAGTTACATTGACAGCATTACCCTTATTTTTAAGTTTTCTACTCCATTTAATAATCAATCCCCCTTCATTTAAAAGCTGATTGACTACTTTTTCCAGTTCTTCTTTATTTTCAAATTCTCGATT
>NZ_JADBVM010000226.1:0-4327 GCF_020244875.1 Microcystis sp. M44BS1 | reverse complement strand
TGTAATTCTTGGGCTGCCCATTTCTCCATTTTTTTGCTTACCTCCACCTTAATTCCTTCTTTCAAAACTATACCTATCAATCGTTTCCCCTTTTTTTAAGTTTCTTCTCTTTTTGTTAAGAAAGATCTGACTAATGGATAGCTTGATAAGGGGGCAGGGGGGGATCAAATCCCATCACACAAAGCCCTATCTTCCTCCCTGACACCAGAATTAGGATTGTGCAAATAAGCCCGCACCCAATCGCAACTACGCCCCATTAAAGCATCTAAATCCCAACCATTGCTTCCATTCCACAGTTTAATTGTGTTATCCCAACTACCAGAAGCTAAAGTCTTACCATCGGGGCTAAAACTTACGCTAGTGACAGACCTATCATGCCCAGTGAGAGTATGAATTTCTTTTCCTGTCTCTACATTCCACAGTTTGATTGTCTTATCATCACTACCGGTCGCTAAAGTCTTACCGTCACTGCTAAAATTCACGCTAAAGACAATGCTATTATCCCCAGAGAGAGTGCGGATTGCTTGACCTGTTGACCCATTCCACAGTTTGATTGTCTTATCATCACTACCGGTCGCTAAAGTCTTACCGTCACTGCTAAAATTCACGCTAAAGACACTGCCATTATGCCCTTTTAAAGTGCGGATTTCTTGGCCTGTTTCTACATTCCACAGTTTGATGGTCTTGTCACCACTACCGGTCGCTAAAGTCTTACCGTCAGGGCTAAAACTCACACTATAGACATAGCCATTATGCCCAGAGAGAGTACGGATTTCTTGCCCTGTCTCTATATCCCACAATTTGATTGTGTTATCCCAACTACCAGAAGCTAATGTCCTGCCGTCCCTGCTAAAACTCACGCTAGTAACAGGTTTATTATGCCCTTGGAGAGTGCGGATTTCTTGCCCTGTCTCTACATTCCAGAGTTTGATAGTCTTGTCATCACTACCGGTCGCTAAAGTCTTCCCATCACTGCTAAAATTTACGCTAAAGACACTGCCATTATGCCCTTTTAAAGTGCGGATTGCTTGACCTGTTGACCCATTCCACAGTTTGATAGTCTTGTCATCACTTCCAGTCGCTAAAGTCTTACCGTTACTGCTAAAACTCACGCTAGAGATAGGTTTATTATGCCCTTTGAAAGTGCGGATTTCTTGCCCTGTCTCTATATTCCACAGTTTGATAGTCTTGTCACCGCTACCAGTCGCTAAAGTTTTACCGTCACTGCTAAAGCTCACGCTTCTGACAAAGCTATTATGCCCAGAGAGAGTGCGGATTTCTTGACCCGTCTCTACATTCCACAGTTTGATTGTATTGTCACCGCTACCAGTCACTAAAGTCTTACCGTCACTGCTAAAATTCACGCTATAGACAAAGCTATTATGCCCAGAGAGAGTGCGGATTTCTTGACCTGTCTCTACATTCCACAGTTTGATTGTATTGTCACCACTACTGGTCGCTAAAGTCTTACCGTCTGGGCTAAAACTCACGCTAAAGACACTGCCATTATGCCCTTTGAAAGTGCGGATTTCTTGACCTGTCTCTACATTCCACAGTTTGATTGTCTTGTCATCACTTCCAGAAGCTAATGTTTTACCGTCCCTGCTAAAACTCACGCTAGAGACACGGCTATTATGCCCTTGGAGAGTGCGGATTTCTTTCCCTGTCCGAATATTCCAAAGTTTGATTGTGTTGTCACGACTACCAGAAGCTAATGTCCTGCCGTCCCTGCTAAAACTCACGCTAGTGACACGCATATTATGTCCTAGTAAGCGATTATGTTCACTTTTTCTGTTGAGAAGTTTCTGCAAAGTATTCATTACTACCCTATCATATGCGTGTTGATTTTGCAGGGTTTTACCCGCTTTAATTGCTTCGACGAAAGCTTCCAACTCCTTATGTTCATTAAACAGAGACACAGAAGAAAAGCCGCGAGAGTGTGCTAGATTGAGTTCTGCTTGTTGCGTTTGTTTCCACGCCATTAAACCCAATCCCGTACTAACCATCACCGCCACCAACGAAACCGCTGTAATCCTTCGCGCTGTTCTAATTTTTTCATTTTTTTGTCGTTCAGCTTGACTAATACTCGCCTTAATAAACTCTATCGCCAAAGCCTCTAAATTAGGCAGAGAATTATTCTTTTGAAACTCAACAATTTTAGCTAACTTAGAACCGCCCCAAAGCTCACTACTCGCTTTTACTGCATCTTGCTTCTGTAAATCATCCCACTGTTTTGCATCAGCATATAAACGACTTCTCAGAACAATTATCTCCTCTTTTTCTCGAATTAAATCCTGTAACACTTGCCAACACCGCAACAATTCTTCATGTGCCACCTCAACCGTTGCTTTCCCGTCTTCTCCCTTACTCACCAAAAGACGATTATCTATCAATTGATAGAGAACCTCCCTTTGCATTTCCTCCTGTTCAAAACTCGATTTATCCGCCCTTCTGCTAACCGCTTTTTCCCCTTCTAAACTAATTAACTCTAGAAAAATTTCCTCTGCTGCTTTCCGTTGCTGTTCATTAAATTGACTATAAATTTTATCCGCTTGTTTTTCTAGCGCACCCGTTACCCCACCAATCTCTTGATAAATCTTAATATTTAAAAACCGCTCTTGAATATGATCTTTTTGCCACAATAAATCTAATGTATATTGTAACAGAGGTAAAGAGCCGGCCTGTTCATAAAAATCGGCAATAATTTGATTAATTAATCCCTTTTCAAAGATTACCCCATTTCTCGCCGCCGGTTCAGCAATAGCTAATCTTAACTGACTTTCATCCATATCTGTTAACATCTTGCTATACTGATCATGGATTTTTCCTAAACTGGGATAAGGACTTAATTTATCTAAAAAATCCGCCCTTATCGTCATCACAATTTTGACTAAACTATTATTATTTTCAATTAAATTAACCAAACTTTTAATAAAAATATCTCTTTCCGTCTTCGGTGTACGAGTAAATAATTCCTCAAATTGGTCAATAAAAATAAACCATAAATCAGAATTATTTTTTAATCCTTCAACCACCTTAATTAAAGTATCTTCCTTAACAGCTTGTGCTAATTTCGCTTGGTATTGTTTATATCTATTTGCCAAAAGACAACCATAGAAAGACTCAAAGGGATTAACATCAGGAACAAAAGTTAAATTAACCAATTTATTTGCGCCAAAATTATCCTTTAACTTAGGAATTAAACCCGCTTGAACTAGAGAAGACTTACCACTTCCCGACGCACCTAAAAGCAATAAAACATTCTTTTGCTTTAAATAATCAGTTAACTCAATAATCCAATTATCTCGCCCAAAAAACCTATCCTTATCATCTACTTCAAACTTCCTTAAACCCAAATAAGGTGAACCCGTAATTAAAGTTTGAGCCTGAATCTCAACTCCTGACTTTTGGGTAATAATATATTGATTGATTACACCACCACTAATATCACCCGCAATTCCCTTAAATTCACCATCACCAATAAGACCTTTAACATCACCCCCTATTTCTGAATAATAACTTTTATCAGTCATTTTTGCTACCCCAAAATTATTCTTTTAAAGTTAACTTTAAATTGCAGTTTTAGAATTAGCAATTTTTAAGGACTTCCTACTAAACCAAACAATTTAGCCAAACCGCCTAAAATCGTTACAATTAAAGCAACTAAAATCCCTCGACTGACGAACTCTTGATTCTCTAAGCGCTTTTCCACGCCATCATTTTTTCCCTCTAGACGCTTCTCAATACCATCAATTTTTTCCTCTAGACGCTTCTCGACACCATCAATTTTTTCCTCTAGACGCTTCTCGACACCATCAATTTTTTCCTCCAGACGCTTCTCGACACCATCAATTTTTCCCTCCAGACGCTTAATTTCACCTTTAACTTCACTAAGTTCAATCTTAATATCAGTAACATCTTTTTGAAGATTGTCTAACTTTTGATTGATTTGAATTAGAAAATCTTTAAGTTCTACCTCAACAGTAATTGACATAAATTTTCCTCCTAAATAATCCTCAACTAATTAATGTTCTGACTAATATTTCCACCACTAATATCACCAGCAATTCCCTTAAAAGTGCCATCTCCCACCATTCCCTTAATATCACCACCAACATTAATATTATACTTACCTGCGGCAAATTCTTCAGGTTTTAATTGTTTGAGTAATTCTTCTGCTGTCTTAATATACTTTAGACGTTCATAATCTGAGATTTATTAAACTTCTGAAATCGTAGAGTGAGCAAGGAATCCAGTTCTTTTTTATGTTTCAGGTGGGCATCATTCAGACATTCATAAATAGCTGAAGAAAAGTCAGAAAAGTTTT
>NZ_JADBVM010000225.1:0-12249 GCF_020244875.1 Microcystis sp. M44BS1 | reverse complement strand
CATTATCAAAGCGCAAGTCCCTAACACCTCGAAGGCTCTCCCCCTACTTAGGGTGATCAGCAAACCTGAGCGATCGGAGGGCGCAAGCATTGCGCCCCTACAGTAACGGATTTTGTCCACAATGTAGGGGCGAACTGCGTTCGCCCAAAAGGTACATTATCAAAGCGCAAGTCCCTTAGGAGTCAGTATTCTCCGAGTCGGTCGTCAGGAGAATTAAGAATGAGCATTAATCAATTAAATGCTCTATTTAGGGATTTTAGGCAATTTTGTGCTTATTTTTCTCATTTTTGCCTTTTCAAAAATTAATTATGCAAGAACTCTATTAAATCTGGTTATTAAAAACTGATTATTTATTCCCCTTTGCCTTTTGCCTCTTGCCTTTTGCCTCTCCTCATAACTAGCCTGTACTCAACGGATTTAGTATAAGCTGTTGTGCAAAAACAAAAGAGTTGAGCGGAAACACTCAACTCCTTTGTTTTTTATGCTTGATTCTATCTATAAAGTGTTATTGTGACTGCCAAAAACTTGCGCTTTTAGTGCATCAATTTCGGCTAATAACTCGCGACGATTTTCATCTTTGAGCAGATAGCGCCAGACAAACCAACCAGTATAAACGATCCCAACTAATTGTAGGATAGGAGCAAGGAGGGGAATATCATCGATCGCATCTAAAACCGCTAGGGTAACTTTTACGGTGACAAAACTCGCTAAAATTGCCCCCAGAACGATTAAAGGTTTTTTGTATCCAGAGAAGAAACTACCGATATAATCGGGGACATTAGCCAGATAGGACATTACCGAATCCCAAACTGGTTCTACATATTCAGACCAAATCTGTTCGGTGCTGCTGCTGCTGGGTTTGCTCAGAGACCCGGGTAAATCTGTTCTAATCGGATTTTGTGTTTCGGTGGGTTGCATTGATTCCATATTAACTGATCCTCATCATAAAGGTTAGACAGTGCGCGAATACGACCAACGGGGGTCAATTTTAACAGACTGAATAGACTAACTCGCTGTTGCCCATATTATCGGATAATTGCGATAGTAGGCGGAAAGTTTCTCAACAACTATTAAGAATCAAGGATTTAGCTTCTCAATTTTATCGTCAGTCTGACCGCAATTCTCTATTTTAACAGCAGGTAGCGATCGGAGTTGAGGAATCAGGGGGTGTCAGTTGGGTGTTAGGGATTGGTTGTTAGGATTACCAGATAAGATAATTAAATGCAGACTAAATATCTTCGAGATGCGTTCTATGGACTCCACAGTTAGCTTGCTTACCCGCATTACTCAAACACCCGGCCAGTGTGGTGGTCGTCCTTGTATTCGGGGGATGCGAATTCGAGTAACGGATATTTTGGAAATGTTAGCGGAGAATGTGAGCATAACTGAAATTCTAGAAGACTTTCCCGATTTGGAACTCGCAGATATCCAAGCTTGTTTACTTTTTGCAGCACGGTGTACGGATTTTCCTAAACTAACGGCATGAAAATTTGGATTGATGCTCAACTACCTCCAACTCTAGCAAGCTGGTTATCAGCGACCTTTGATTTAGAAGCATCGTCCCTGCGAGACTTATCCCTTCGAGATGCTCAAGATATCGATATCTTTGCAGCAGCGCGAGCGGAAAATGCCGTGATTATGACCAAAGATAGTGACTTTATTGATTTGGTTTGTCGTCTGGGAACACCTCCTCAAATTTTATGGTTAACCTGTGGTAATGTCACAAATCAGAATCTGCGGCGATTACTGACAGCTACTTTACCCGATGCGTTGAAACAACTAGAGCAAGGAACAATAATTGTAGAGATTAGCAATACTCCTTAAAGTCCTTCCCTATTCGTGGATAAGTTGCATGGGTGCGGTGCGAGGATCGATGATTTTCTGACCTAAACCCGAAAATTTGACCGCTAGATTCATTTTTTTGCCCGTACCGAGAATATGGGTCACTTCTCCTTCTCCAAAAGTAGAGTGTAACACTCGATCGCCTACGCCCCATTTTCTTTGATTAGAGACAGTTTTTTCCATGGCAACCACTTTTGGGGTCTTTTTCGGTTTCAGGTTGCTTGTGAGCAATTCTGGGGGCAATTCCTGCAAAAATTGGGAAGCTACCTTAGTCTCTTTATTCCCCCAGACGTATCTTTCTTTTGCGTAGGTTAAAAATAATTGTTCCTTGGCCCGAGTCACTCCCACATAACACAAACGGCGTTCTTCCTCAAGAGCAATGGGATCGTTTAAACTACGATTATGGGGAAAAATGCCCTGTTCTAAACCGACTAAAAAGACGATAGGAAACTCTAAACCTTTGGCGGAATGAAGGGTCATTAACGAGACTTTTTCTTGACCTTCCTGAAGATTATCTAAATCCGAGGCTAAACTAGCACTAGCGAGAAATTCCTGGAGATTGGTTTCTTCGTTTTCCTCTTGGAATTGTACCACAGCGCTATACAATTCTTGAATATTCTCGATCCGGGTATCAGCTTCCTCGGTTCCCTGCTGTTTTAATTCATCAATATATCCCGAATCTTCCATGATTTTATCTAGGATTTCACTAGCGGATAAATCAGCGATTTTTTCTTGCAGGTTTTGGATAATTTTAGCTAATTTATTGATGCTTTTAGTCGCACGACCGGCGAGAGTATTAACGGAAGTTTCATCGCTGATAATTTCCCATAAAGGTACTCCTAATTCTTGGGCAGCTTTGAGCAAATTATCGATTGTGGTTTTACCGATACCGCGCCGGGGAGTGTTAATAATTCTCAGTAAACTAACGGTATCAGCAGGATTGGCAATCACTCGTAAATAAGCGATCGCATCTTTAATCTCCTGTCGATCATAAAATTTAAATCCCCCGACAATATTATAGGGGATATTATTGCGAATTAACCCATCTTCAAAGGGGCGAGATTGGGCATTAATTCGGTAGAGAATGGCAAAACTACCCCAATTTAATTCGGGGTTTTCTTGGGTAAATTCTCTAATTTTATCAAGAACAAAAGCTGCTTCTTCCTGTTCATCTCTGGCTTTAAAAACATAAATACTCTCGCCTCCTTCTCTGGTGGGAACAAGGACTTTATCGATTCTTTGACTATTCTTTTCAATTAACTTATTTGCCGCTTGCAGAATATTTTCCCGTGAACGATAGTTTTCCTGTAGTTTCACCATCGTGCGAGTATCATCATCGGGTAAACCATCGCCAAAGTCCGCTTGAAAATTGAGCAGAATAGTAAAATCTGCCATCCGAAAACTATAGATAGATTGGTCGGCATCACCCACCACAAAAATCGATCGATCCGTCCAATTCCACTCACTTTTTTTCGTTTCACCATTGGTGGACAAAAGCCGAATTAACTCGTACTGAATCCGGTTAGTGTCTTGGTATTCATCGACTAAAATATGCTTAAATTGCGTATGCCAATAACCGAGAATAGATTCATTTTGCTGAAAAAGACGGACTGGAACCAGTATCAAATCATCAAAATCTAGGGCATTATTTTGTGCCAATTGCATCTGATAAGCCTGATAAACCTCAGAAATGACCTTTCCCCGAAAATTAGGGTTTTCTCTGGCGTAATCCTCGGGAGTTAACCCTAAATTTTTAGCATTACTAATCGCATAACGTAGATTGCGGGCATCAAATTTTTTATCGTCTAAATTCATCTGTTTAGTGACGATATTTTTCACCAAACTCTGGGCATCAGACTCGTCCATAATCGAAAAATTCCTTTGCCAACTATGACCATATTCATCCTGATATTTATTAATGTCATAGCGCAAAATCCGACCGCAAAGACTGTGAAAAGTCCCGATCCAGAGTTTTTTAGTATAATTCCGATAAACTTGAGAAAAGAGTTTTTTCTGTTCGTATTCTTCTAAAAGTTCTAATCTTTGACCGTATTTTTCCTGTGCTTTCTGTTGAGCAAAAGTTTTTTCAATTCTAGTTTTCATTTCCCGGGCCGCCTTATTGGTAAAAGTGACCGCGAGAATATTTTCCGGCTCGACCCCGTGATGACGGATCAAATGGGCGATACGATAGGTTAAAGCGCTAGTTTTTCCCGATCCTGCTCCAGCAACCACCAACAAAGGGCCGCAAAAATGCTCCACAGCAATGCGCTGAGAAGGATTGAGTTGTTCTAAATAATCGGCTGTGACTGTCATAATCTTGGCATATAGCTCTGCGACCTCTATTACTCAGGCTACATCATCGAGACGAGGATCGGGCATTAGTCAACCCCTTGAAGAGATAAAAATTTTTTGGGACAGTTTCTTTCAAATCGTTCAAGATTCTAAGTTGTCCTCTACAATGGAATTAGCGGAGACGCAAGTTTCCGTTCACTCCTCACACCACACTCCGTCCGGACAATGTTCGGGCGGTTTCTTATTGAAAATACTCGATCTCTACAAATTCCCTGTTACACTGTATTATCAAAGATTTCTTGGAATCTTTTTTGCGCTCAAATGTACTACTATGTGAGGGACATCACTTGTCTAAACGTTATTTGTTCACCTCCGAATCGGTTACAGAGGGACATCCCGATAAAATTTGTGACCAGATTTCTGATACTATTCTTGACGCTCTGTTATCCCAAGATGACCACAGTCGTGTAGCGGCTGAAGTGGTTGTCAATACAGGGTTAGTCTTGATTACCGGTGAAATCACCTCGAAAGCACAGGTTCACTTCGTCGATTTAGTTCGCAAGAAAATCGCTGAAATCGGCTATATCAACGCCGATAACGGCTTTTCCTCGAATAGTTGCACGGTTTTAGTCGCTTTAGACGAACAATCTCCCGATATTTCCCAGGGTGTCACGGCTGCTCAGGAAAATCGCGAACTTCTCAGCAATGATGAACTCGATAAAATTGGTGCGGGAGACCAGGGTATTGTCTTCGGTTTCGCTTGCAATGAAACCCCCGAATTTATGCCCTTACCGATTAGTTTAGCCCACCGCATCGCTCGCCGTCTAGCGGCAGTCAGAAAAACGGGTGAACTGTCCTATCTGCGTCCCGACGGTAAAACGCAAGTATCGGTCATTTATGAAAATGGTCGTCCCGTGGGTATCGATACTATCCTTGTTTCTACCCAACACGATGCTACTATCGGCGATATCACTGATAATGATCTCGTCCAACAAAAGATTAAAAGTGATCTCTGGAAAGCGGTAGTAGAGCCTGTTTTCAGCGATTTAGAGATTAAACCCGATGCCAATACCCGTTATCTGGTTAATCCCACCGGAAAATTCGTCATTGGTGGACCCCAAGGCGACGCGGGATTAACGGGACGGAAAATTATCGTCGATACCTACGGTGGCTATTCTCGTCACGGTGGCGGCGCTTTCTCCGGTAAGGATCCTACCAAAGTCGATCGCTCCGCGGCCTATGCTTGCCGTTATGTGGCCAAAAATATCGTCGCTGCTGGTTTGGCCGATAAGTGCGAGATTCAAGTGGGTTATGCGATTGGGGTAGCTCGTCCGGTGAGTGTCTTCGTGGAAACCTTTGGCACCGGTAAAGTCGCTGATGATGTGATTCTGGACTTAATCAATAAATACTTTGAACTTCGTCCGGCCGGTATTATCCAAACCTTTAACCTGCGCGGTTTACCCTCGGAAAGAGGCGATCGTTTTTACCAAGATGTGGCCGCTTATGGTCATTTTGGTCGCAATGATCTCGACTTACCCTGGGAAAAGACCGATAAAGCCGCTATCCTCAAAGAAGCTTTGACTTCTGTGGTACTATAGGGTTAGAAATTAACTGCAATTTTTGATTGAGGAGTAGAGTTTCAGGCTCTATTCCTTTTTTATACTATTAGGGGTCGAGAAGGTCGTCACCGACCTCCCCTCCCATTCAGAACCGTGCATGAGACTTTCACCTCACACGGCTCCTAGTTTGACTGTTCCCTTGTTAGGGATACAACTTGACTTCTTTTGGTTGCCATCTTGGCTTCCATCTGATGCCGATTTATCATCGTGACAGAACGTAGGTTGGGTTGAAGCATGAAACCCAACACCCCGATGGGTTACGCTACCGCTAACCCATCCTACAAATAATTGTGCCTCCCTACTTATCAGGACAGGCACTCATGCAATAGGCAATAGGCAATAGGGACAATAAATAATCAGTCTTTAATAACCGGATTTAGTATTATCAGTCAATCGAATCTGTCTTTCTGTTTGTGTTCTTTGTGCCTTTGTGTTTATCCTTAACTCTTATGGTATAACTGGACAACAAAAGGTTTGGTTTTAAACTTTAGCCTCCCTATTCTCTGGGTCTTCTTGTAGCTAAAAATAGCTTACCTCTTATTTGTTGATGGGTGAAGGTGAATATAGCTTTTCTCATCAAGAGAAAATGTAACCTGATTGGGTAAGTAAAACTTCCCACCTCACCAATAAGATAACTGCTATATAGTTAAAATTGACAACTTAGGTTAAGATGATGCTAGGTTTCACCAGTTAAAGAGCTATGGATAACAAAGTTCTCGACGTTCGCCATCTCACCGTTGAATTTTCCAATCAGAAAAGAACAACAGTCGCCGTTAATAATATTAGTTTTAGCTTGCAGAAAGGTCAAGTTCTCGGTTGTGTGGGGGAGTCGGGTTCAGGAAAATCCGTCACCTCCCTCGCACTCATGGGATTGGTTCCTTCTCCGGGAAAAATTACCGGGGGAGAAATTTGCTTTCGTCCGGCAAAAGGTCAGTCAATGCAAGCAGTAGATTTATTATCTATTCCCCCGGAAGAATTGCGTTATTATCGCGGGGGAGAAATGGCGATGATTTTCCAAGAACCAATGAGTTCTCTTAATCCAGTTTATAACATCGAGTTTCAACTCACCGAAGCAATTTTACTGCATCAAAAAGTCACCACTGAACAGGCAAAAAATCAAGCCATCTCTCTACTGCAAGAAGTGCGCTTATTACCCAGTGATGAACAGTTAGAGGAGAAGTATATAGAAACTTTTCCCTTAGAAAATAAGGGTCATGTCAGAGAAACAATTAGAACTTATATTCAGGAACAAAAAGAAGCAATTCTCAAGCGTTATCCTCACGAATTATCGGGGGGACAATTACAAAGGGTAATGATTGCCATGGCGATTTCTTGTAATCCTACTCTATTAATTGCCGATGAACCAACCACCGCTTTAGATGTGACTGTCCAAGCAGAAATATTAAGATTATTACGAGATTTGTGTAAAAGCGATCGAGAAATGTCAATGGTTTTTATCTCCCACGATTTAGGAGTTATTAATGAAATTGCTGATCAAATTGTCGTAATGTATCAAGGAGAAATCGTCGAACAGGGAACGAAAGAAGAAGTATTAAATTATCCCCAACATCCCTACACAAAAGGTTTACTTGCCTGTCGTCCTCGCTTAAACTCTCGTCCGGAAAAATTGCCCACCGTCAGCGATTTTTTACGAGTGGAAAAAGACTCTCAAGGTAAGATTATTGAATTACAGGAAATTACTCCACCAGCAGTTAAATTTATTACTCTCCAAGAGGAAGAAAGCAGAATTGAAGGTTTACAACATCACGAGAATATTTTATCGGTAGAAAATTTATCGGTTAGATTTCCAGTTAAGGGAGTTTTCGGGCAAGTAAAGACCTTTTTTAATGCCGTAGATCAGGTCAGTTTTGCCGTTAAACGGGGGGAAACCCTGGGTTTAGTCGGTGAGTCGGGCTGCGGAAAATCCACCTTAGCAAGGACAATTCTGCGCTTAATTCCTGCTACTTCTGGAGATATCTATTTCCGAGGAGAAAATCTGGCTAAATTAAACCCCAGTGAGCCAAAATTAAGACTACTGCGACGGGAATTACAGATAATTTTTCAGAATCCCTACAACTCCCTGAATCCCCGTTTATCCATTGGTAAAGCAATTTTAGAACCGATGGTTATTCATCATACCGGCGGCAATTCCCAAAAGCAACGGCAACGAGTAGAATATTTATTAGAACGAGTTAAACTTGATCCTAATTGGTTCGATCGCTATCCCCATCAATTATCAGGAGGACAACGCCAAAGGGTGTGTATTGCTCGCGCTTTAGCCTTAAATCCTCAGTTTATTATCTGTGATGAATCTGTCTCTGCTTTAGATGTTTCCGTACAAGCGGGAGTCTTAAATTTACTCAAAGAATTACAGCAGGAATTTAATCTCACTTATATCTTTATTTCCCACGATTTAAGTGTTGTCAGATTTATGAGCGATCGAATTATGGTGATGAATAAAGGTAAAATTGAGGAAATTGGTACAGCTAACGAAATTATCAACTCTCCCCAAAGCGATTACACCCGTAAACTTATCGCTTCCATTCCCCAATTTACCGAAAGTCTTGCTAGTTAAGTAGCTGGTTATAATTAAATTAAAAATGGATTTTAGCTTCGATCCCCCCTTAGTCCCCCCTTGATAAGGGGGGTGCCGATCCCCCCTTAGTCCCCCCTTAATAAGGGGGGTGTCTGACAACTTTTAACACCTACCTACTTAAAATTAGCAGTCAAACCGAAAGGATTAGCTGCCTCTAATTGTGCCGATAAACCTAACAAAGTGATTTCATCAGCAGGTTTACCCACTAACTGAATTGCCACGGGTAAACCCTGACTATCAACCCCTGTGGGTAAAGCAATCGCGGGTAAACCACTCGCATTAGCAATCGGAGAAGGAGCAATCCAACGAATCATCTTATTAATCGCTTCTTGCGGTGGTAAATTTTCCCACTCACCAATTCCGGGGGGTTGATGTAGGAAAATGGGCAAAAGTAAGACATCAAAATTATCAAACATCGCCACAATTTGCCGCGAAATAATGTGCATCTGCTGCACTGCTTGCAGGTACTCCCCCGCACTGCCAGAATTCTCTAATAACCATTGGTTAAGGGGACTTAATAGCTGCCTGGGAATTCCCGTCGCTGCCGTTCCCGCTTGCCAAATACGGCGAAAAGGAGCGATTAAAGCCTGTAAATCGGGAGAATACTCGGTTAAATGATGCCCCATGCCCTCTAAAATTTTAGCCGTAGCGAGGACAGCATTTTTATAAACGGAAGCCGCCTCGCCAAAGGGGGATATGGAAGTAGAAAAAGCGATTCTCAGGGGTTTTACGGCTCTCTGAGTGGCTTCTAGGAAAGAAAAGGGCGGATCGGGTAGCCAGTAGGGATCGCCCGTCGTATAGCCCGAAATCACGGTAAGCAGCGCCGCGCCATCTGCCACCGTCTTAGAAAGAGTGCCGTTAGTGGCGATACCGCTTTGAAATTCCCCCACCGGGGCATAGGAAACCCGCCCACGACTGGGTTTTATCCCCACCAAACCGCAACAACCCGCCGGAGTACGAATGGACCCACCACCGTCGGAACCCTGGGCAATCGGGCAGAAACCCGCCGCTACCGCCGCCGCTGCGCCGCCACTGGAACCTCCTGCGGTATAATCGCGGTTGAAGGGGTTACGAGTCGGCAAAAAACCCGGATTTTCGGTGTAGGGAAAGGAACCTAACTGGGAAGTGGCAGTTTTGCCCAGAAGGATAAAACCCGCCATTTTCATTCTGGTGACGATTCCTTCGTCGTATTGGGCGATATTTCCCTGTAAGGCGGCGACTCCGTAACTAACTGGCATTCCAGCGACGGCATTTAAGTCTTTAATGGCGGTGGGAACTCCAAAAAAAGGCGGTAATTCGGCAGTATCGGTGATTTGACTTAATTGTTCCGTTTGGGCGCTGGCGGTTGCTAGGGCGCTTTCCCCGGCGACATGGACAAAACCACCAATTTGACTGTCAAATTTTTCAATTCTGTCGAGGTATAAATGGGTTAATTCTAGGGGGGAGATTTGTTTAGTGCGAATCAGTTGGGCTAATTCTAGGGCAGATTTTTGCAATAATTCATCACTCATGAGCGATCGAGGTAAAATAGGTAAGTGAAAATAATTATATTCGTTAGTGGGAAGATGGTTTTAAAGGAAAAAAGAAAAAGTAAAAAAAGACCATTACTGTAAAAATTTACCTATCCCCTATCCCCCCTTGTCTTGGAAAATTATGACCTCACAGTTAATTGAAATTCTCTCGGCTGACGAAATTCGTCGCACTATTACCCGTTTAGCTTCCGAAGTTATCGAAAAAAGTGGCGATTTAAATAACTTGATTTTGATCGGTATCTACACGCGAGGAGTGCCTTTAGCTAATTTAATTGCTAGTCAAATTGAGAGCTTAGAAGGGGTAAAAGTTCCCGTAGGAGCGATCGATATTACCTTCTATCGCGACGATCTTGATCGCATTAAAACTCGCACTCCGGCTAAAACCAAAATGCCCCTAGATGTCACGGGAAAAACCGTGATTTTAGTTGATGATGTTATCTATAAAGGTCGCACAATCCGCGCCGCTTTTAATGCTATTATTGAGTATGGCAGACCGCAAAAAATCCGCTTATTAGTCCTCGTTGATCGTGGTCATCGGGAATTACCAATTCACCCGGATTTTACGGGCAAAAAACTACCCACCGCAGCCGAGGAACAGGTAAAAGTTTATCTACAAGAGATTGACGGCAAAGATGGGGTGGAATTAATCAAATAAAGAGGAGTTAAGACTATTAGCGAGGAAGGAGTTTGGTAACTAATCCCCAGAGGAAAATAAACAGGATTGCCCCGATAATAGCCACAAAAATACCCGGTATGCTCAAGCTAGAACTCCCTAGGGCAAAACTGCCAGTTTGAAGCAAATTTAACAGGGTTCCCCCCACAAAAGCCCCGATAATTCCTAGCAAAGTCGTGGCAAAAATACCACCCCCCTGTCGCCCAGGATAAATAGCTTTTGCGATCGCACCAGCAATAAAGCCCAAAATTATCCAAGAAATGACATTAATCATGATTTTAATCCCGTTCAGTTAATTTTGTCTTTGATGTTTTCGATTGCGTCCTGGGCAGCGTTTTTCATGTCCTCCAACAAATTTTCTGCCTTATCTTTGACATCAGCTGCCACGTTCATTGCCGCTGCTTGTACCTGCTTTAATTCTCCTTCTGCTTTCATTTTCTCGTCGCCAGTTAATTCTCCAGCAGCCGATTGTACTTTCCCCTCGACATTTTTGGCAGCCGCTTTCATTTTGTCTTCGATGCTCATAAATTTTTCCTCGGTCAAGAAATTGTTCTTGTTATTTTTATAACACAAATGCGGTAATTACTGCCCTTTAAAAACTTAAATAAATCTTAAGTTTTTGGAAATAATTATTATTGGTTTCGCCATTGAGAGCGATCTATATCTGGCAAGGCTTGCGCTTATTGTTAATTTTTTTGTCGTTTAAAAAACTTAACAAATTTAACCATCGAATCACCAGAGTCTGCTGAAGCTTTTACCCTCTATATATTTGCTAAATAAAAAAATCATCTATTTTTAGGGCAAGGTAAAAGCAGCAATTACGGGATAATGATCGGAAGGAATCAGATTCAACCAACGGGAAGGATCGACTTTTGCCCAATCTAACTGCAAACGGCTATCATAATAAATTGTATCGATGGCTAAATAAGGGGTATCGGTGTAATTATTAAAGCTCATTTGTTCTGCTAATTCCAAATCTGCTAAAGTGTCCTTTAATTTAATTTCTGACTGGAGAGTTTGAGTTAAAATCTGACGGGGTAATTGCTG
Organism: Microcystis sp. M44BS1; assembly: GCF_020244875.1. Taxonomy (NCBI): domain Bacteria; kingdom Bacillati; phylum Cyanobacteriota; class Cyanophyceae; order Chroococcales; family Microcystaceae; genus Microcystis; species Microcystis sp. M44BS1. Next base: position 648 of record NZ_JADBVM010000225.1, on the reverse strand, counting down.
AGAATTAACATTAAAATCCCCCGTTAAAAATAGGTAATCTTTTGTTAAATCTAGTTGACAAAAATGCTCCTGTATGCACTTAGCACCTAAGTCCTTAGCCTTGTCGCTATAGTAATCGAGATGGGTATTATAAAACTGCAAAGTTTGCCCCTCAAGAGTGCGAAATTTAGCCCCCGTTACCATGCGGGGATAAGGATTACCCCAAGCTTCAGTGATACTGCCAACAATATCGGGAGTTTCTGATAGCCAAAATTCGTATATTTCTAAACATTTTAACCGACTTGGTTGATATAAAATCGCACAATGTTCATCTAATCCTGTCCCTCTGCGATCGCTGCCTAAACTTTGGTATTTTGGCAATAAACGGTGTAGATCCAATAGTTGATTAGCGCGAGCTTCCTGAGTACCAATTATATCGGGAGAATAGTGAGCAATTAGAGCCGCTACTGCTTCCCTTCTTACTCGCCAATTACGCTCATCAGGATCGGGTTTATCGTAGCGAATATTAAAGGACATTGCTGTTAGTTTCATAGGAAAATGGAGAATGAGGAAGGGAAGTGGGGAAGTGGGGAAGTGGGGAAGTGGGGAAGTGGGGAAGTGGGGAAGTGGGGAAGTGGGGAAGTGGGGAAGTGGGGAAGTGGGGAAGTG
>NZ_JADBVM010000224.1:0-5237 GCF_020244875.1 Microcystis sp. M44BS1 | reverse complement strand
CCGTAAAATAAATGAAATCTGCACTAGCGATAGGATCGGCAACATTTGGGGTGTTCACAATCGTGATTTTTAATGGCAATGTTTGAGTGAAATCTGGGTCGGAGGAAGTAGTATTGATTATCAGATCAACCCCATCAATCCCAGTACCCCCAAAAATAGTGCCATTACGGTAATACAAGCGCCCTGCAACAAAGTCTTGACCCTTGGGCTGATCGGTAAAGTCAGAAGGAATAAAGGACAATATATTGGTAAAAGATGAATCATTGAAAGGCGTTCCCCATTCGATGGTGTTGGTTCCGATACCCGTGTATACTGAGCCAGGGATCGTGATGGGGGTGTCAAAATAGCCTGTCACTGTCCCTGTCCCTACAATTGCTTGGGCGGCTTGGAAAGGGGTTAGGATGGCTAGAGTTGCCCCCGCTAACAATAAGCAATGCTTACCCCCCCCCACCTTTTTGATTACTTTTGTTAATGGTTGCGCCATGGAAACCTCTTCTTTGGTATGGTTTCCTCGATTATATGATTGTATTTTTCAAAAGACTGGTACTGCCTGCTACAAATAAGTAATGCTTACCCCCCCCGCATTTTTGATGATTTTTGTTAATGTTTGCGCCATGGAAACCTCTTCTTTGGTAGGGTTTCTTCGATTGTATAATTGTCTTTGCCTCTCTTGGATATTGGCTGAAAAATGTTCACAATGTCACATTATGGGCGCAAGCAGTTCGATAAACTCACTGACCACGTTGCGCCCCTACATTGCACAATGACCTCAAATACTTTTTAAGCAAGCCTTTATTACCATAAACGATAAAAATTTTTCAACAAACGCGGGGGAATTTTTAGATAATAACCAATAATTATTAATTGATTAACTAAGGTGGTTTTACCAACTCCTAATTTTTGCCAACGTCTTGCCGAGGTGATCACCGCAGTAGAAACTATGGCGATTTTACCACTTTTTTTCAATCTTTGTATTAATTCAAAATCTTCCATAATTGGCAACTCAGGAAAACCGCCCAAATCGGCCAAGATTGAGGCTTTTAAAAATATTCCTTGATCTCCGTAGGGAAGAGAAAACCAGCGAGAACGCCAATTAACTAATTTTTCCACTAAACGCAGGGATTTTTCTTCTCCATCAATTTTTAATTCAAAAGCCCCCGCTACTATCCCAGATTGGGATAAAGTATTGATAATTTGTTCTTGATAATTTTGAGGAAGTAAAGTATCTCCGTGCAGAAATAATAAAATATCTCCTTTCGCTATTTTCGCTCCTAAATTCATCTGAAATGCACGACATTTACTAGAAGAAATAATTACTTTTGCTCCCAATTGTTCGGCTATTTCTCTGGTTTTATCGGTACTTCCCCCATCGACAACAATAATTTCTACTCCTTCACCTATCTGTTTTAACGTTGCTGCAATTCTTAACTCCTCATTGAGAGTCGGAATGATAATACTAAGATAATTCATCAGGTTTTAAGGTAACTAAAGTCAGAGAATTTAGGGGCAACCATCGGGTAAATTTTCCCACAGATACCGAGGGATTGATTTCGATTTGTAATAACTGTTTTTCTGGTAAAAAAGTTAAACATCGCTGCCAGTTATTCAGAGTGGCTAAAGCTGGAGTCAAAAGTCGATACCAAATTAGGTTACACTTCATCTTTATGAGAAACGAAACTCTGTTCTAAGATAGGTGGGACAATGCCAAATATTAAAGGAGACGATGGTGCGCTCAAAACCATTTTCAGCAATAGTAAAATTATCGCAGTGGTCGGGCATTCTGAGAAATCGAGTCGCGCCAGCTATCAGGTAGCCAAATTCCTGCAAGCGGTGGGTTATCGAGTCTATCCTGTCAATCCGATGGTCAAGCAAATTGATGGTCAAAGTTGCTATCCTTCTCTAGAGGCTATCCCCGAACCCGTGGATATTGTTAACGTTTTTCGTCATCCTGATTATCTACCCGAAATTGTCGAGTCAGCTATTGCTATTCGGGCTGCTACCCTTTGGACACAATTGAAAATTTATCACCCAGTTGCGGAAAAAAAAGCGATCGAGGCGGGTTTAAATGTGATTATGGACGCTTGTATCCAGATAGAATATCAGCGTCTATTTGCCTAAAACAAAACCCCACCATGGGTGGGGTTTTGGGTTTAATTTAGGAAATCCTAGAAGGTAAAGGTGCCGCGGAGGGTGCCAATCCACTCGTTACCAGTGCCTTTGAACTGTTCAGGTGCAGAAATCCAGATGACACCGGGGGTGATAGAAATATTGTCGGTGACTTGGTACTTGTAGAACAATTCAACGTGGTAGGGAACGATGTTAGATACTTTTAGACCCATTTCCCGGAAGCTTAAGTGACCGATGTAGGGCTGCGCACCAGCAAACAGACCTAAGATATTTCCTTCTTTACCTAAGTCGGGGAAGGCAATACCAGCACCGTAGGTCCACACTTCCGCATCACCGAGACCGAGTAAGCGCACGGTGGAGTAGGAACCGAAGGCACTCAAGCTGGCGAAACCAAGATTCACTGCACCGGTTAAACCGTAGCTATTGGATACTTTCGCGCCAAAGTTGAAGAAACCGACTTCATCCTGTAGGGTGACGCTATCAGGATCGTTGCCGTTGACGTTGAGCAGGGTGTTTAACTGAGTTTGGGAAAGGTTAGCGGCGGAAGTCCCCGTTACACCGAAGGAACCACCGTTACCGAAGATGGCGGTATCGGCACCTTGGTAGGCGTTAACGTAGGTGAAGCCAACGTTCAAGAAGTTAAAGAGGTTAGCGTTAATCTGTGCTAAAGCGGCGTAATCTCCGTTGAAGAGACCATTACCCGGGTTAGGATTGGCCGCAGAACTGGAGCCACCACCACCGGCTAAATAACCCAAGGATAGGGAGGTCGGACCGACAATGCTTTGGAGGAAGCCTAACTGTAGGCTAACACCGGCCCCAGAACCACCACCGATACGGTAGATGGGGTTTTCGGATGCGAAGGTGGATAGCGCACCATTACCACCGTCGAAGTCTTCAAAGAAGGGGTTAGTGGTGGGAACGAAGTCATTCCAAATACCACCCCAAGCGGCGACGTAGGTATTGAAGCGACCAAAATAACCTAAGTCAATGGGGGTATAGTAGGCCAACCAGTCGAGAACCACATCGCTACCGTTACCGGCGGCGGTCCAAGTTTGATAAAGGGAAGGGCTTTGCAGATTATCGAATCTGACGGAAGCGGGATCACCATTTTGTAGTGTGGTGGTCGATTTGTAATCAAATCCGAAGGGAGTGGCGCTGCCGGCCGATAAACGGGTTTTTAATACGTCCTGACCGGTGAAGCTCGTGTTTAACAGCAAACGAGCGCGGTATTGCATGGCGGCCTGGGAGGCAGGGCTACCGGCACCGACCGTATCGGTGACAGCGAAAATAACTTCCCCAGCTAATTTGGTGGTGGTGGAGAATTGGTTATTTTCGAGGAAAGACACCCGGCTTTCTAAGTTATCAACTCTAGCTCCCAACGCCGCTAATTCGGCCTGGAACTCATCCATCAAGCGCTTGAGGGCATCTAAGTCTTCCTTGAGGACGTTGACACCATCTTGAATTAAACGTTCCATCACGTTTAAGCAAGCGTTTAAACCAGCCGCAAATTCCCAACGGGTTAAAGCTCGGTCGCCGCGGAAGGTGCGATCGGGATAACCAACAATACAACCATAGCGCTCCACAAGGCTTCTTAGGGCTTCATAGGCCCAAGCGGTGGGGGAAACATCGCGCAGTTGGTTGACGCTGGTGACTTGATCGATGGTGTTGCCCTGTACGGGGGTAACTTGACCTTCGTTACCGTACTGTTCGATCTGATTGAGTAGTTCGCCAGTTCCTGCACCGGTGTTCTGAACTTGAGCGATTTCTAGATTGTTAAATTCGGTAGAAACACTGGTAGATTTGACGGGATCGAAGCTACTAGCATTAGCGGAAGCTACCAGGGTAGCCCCTAAAATTGCTGGGCTAACCAGCAATGATTTCCAGAACATTCTTAACATAATGGTTTTTTCCTCACACCTTATAGGTTGACTACACAGTTTGATGCCGCATATAGCCTTGCTATTCTTCTGCCATTATACACAACTTAATTACTTAGGGAAAGATGCGATCTCATTTTTTTGCCTTGACCAGTTGACAAAGTGGCCACTCTGTCGCCCCTGACGGCACTTAAACAAAAACTAAGAGTTGACACAGCGGCGAGGATATCAAAGTTTCTCCAATTTGCGCTTACGACCGATTGAGTAAAGAACGCCCAGAACGGCTCCCAAAATTAAATAAGCCAGCAGCGTAGGAATCACCTGCTGCTGTACGTCATTCAAAATAGCGATAAAAAAGGCTAAACCGACATTGCGAGCAATAGAGGAAATCGCGAGAATCGATCGCTGATCATCATCGGGACCGCCTAGAGCGTGTCCTATCCCTAGAGAGGCGATTACCATAATCAGAATTGCAACCAGTGGCAATCCCCAGACTTTCAACAATACAGGAAATCCCAAAAGACCGACTAAGATAGCTAAGAGCAAAAACAAACCATTAGCCATAAAAGTTAAGGGTTTGGCGATCTTTTCGGCCAATTTAGCGGCGAACTTTTGCATCAGAAGCCCGATACTGACAGGCAAGAACTGCACCATGGCGACTTGCTGGGCTACCTCTAAAATGGTTACATTCTCTGAAAGCCTCTCAAAGAGGGTGGTAAAAATAGCCAAGGTAAGGGGCGTAATCACAACCGCAAGTAAAGCCAGGGTGAGTTGGAGACTGGCTGAGTAACGGAATCTGACTCCCGCCATTTGCGATCGCTTGGTAGTTAGAGGCGCACCAGGGGAAGCTGCCAAAAATGCCAATCCAGCCATCACTTCTGGGGGTAAGTTAAATAGTTTTAACAGCAGGAAAACCAGCAAAGGCACTAGGACGACAACAGCTAGAAGCGCACGGAAGAGTAAAGCGGGTTTGCGCCAGAGGGAGAGCATTTTATCGAAAGAGAGAGCGATCCCGATGGCTAACATCAGCGAAAAAATCGTGATTTTAACAAGGATTAGCAATATTGGCTTGACTTCGAGAGATATAAGGGAGTTCATCGGAAATTTTGGGTCTGAAACCCCGCCGTTCTAGGTTGGCTTTACGTTAGAATTAAAAGGCCAGTCTCGAAAACCAAGTGGACGGCGCAGCACCTTGAAAACTCGGCTTAGGGGGTTCCGACCAGAAAAGCTTGG
>NZ_JADBVM010000223.1:0-21020 GCF_020244875.1 Microcystis sp. M44BS1 | reverse complement strand
TAACATCATTAGAAAAGTAATTCCTGATGTCATTGACCAGGGAATAAAGGGTTTGCCGTTTAATCCTGTAGTGCTTGATCCACTACGAATGACTAAGCTTTCAGGCTTTTAAGTAAGTTTGAGTAAGTTTAGTTGAGCGGTAATTCTTTAGCGATTCGGATTCCCAAGTATGCGGTGGAAGCACTAAACCTCAATCCCAATGACGTTGTTGAATGTTCTGTGGAAAACGGAAAGCTAGTAATTGAGCTAATTCAAGCCTTGCCTGAGTTAAGCCTCGAAGAACTACTGGCTGAGGTTATTGAATCACCGGAGCCGGAAGTGGATTGGGGACGGCCAATGGGAGAGGAGGTTTGGTGACATACATTCCAGTTGCTCCAGGATGTTCTCAGAAGAATTAAGCCGATTCTGTTCTGACAGGGACATTCTCAAAAGTCCCAGAAGAGCGATATTAATTATGAACCCAACCCAGATTTATCAGGTAGTTCGCTTCTAATCGGTTTCTTCTTCATCAATAATTGCTGATCGGTCTAATAATAATAAATCTCGCAGGCGATCGGTATCTAATTCGGTTAACCAATTTTCCCCAGCATCTACGGTTTGTTCCGCTAATTGTTTCTTGCTTTCGATCATCTCATTAATGCGTTCCTCTAGGGTTCCCGTACAGATGAATTTATGTACCTGAACATTACGTTTTTGTCCGATGCGGAAAGCGCGATCGGTGGCCTGATTTTCTACGGCCGGATTCCACCAACGATCGATATGAAAAACGTGATTAGCGCGGGTTAAATTTAATCCTGTTCCCCCTGCTTTCAGGGAGAGAATAAAAATCTTTGGTCCTTGGGGATCATTTTGAAAGCGCTCGATCATTTCTACCCGATCTTTTGTTTTGGTAGAACCGGAGAGAAATAATATTTCCTCGGCTAATTTTTTCTGGAGATGGGTTTGTAGGAGTTTTCCCCACTCGGCAAATTGTGTAAAAATTAAAGCTCGATCGCCTTCTGCTATCACTTCCTCTACCATAGCTTCTAAGCGTAATAATTTTCCCGATCTTTGACTGGTTTCTAAACTATTTTCTTTCAAAAAGTGAGCGGGATGATTACAAATTTGTTTAAGTTGCATTAGCAAGGTTAAAATTAATCCATGTCTCTGAATTCCTTGGGTTTCTTCAATTTTCTGGAGGGTTGTCTCGACTAATTGTTGATAAAGTTGTCCCTGTTCTTTTGATAAACCACACAGGACATTCATTTCCTGTTTTTCTGGTAAATCTTCAATAATAGTTTTATCGGTTTTTAATCTCCTTAAAATAAAAGGACGGACAAGAGAACGCAAATTATGCAGGGATTCTTGATCGCCGTATTTTTCAATAGGAAGGGCAAAACGACGCTGAAAAAAGGCTTGAGTTCCTAAAAAGTTGGGATTGAGAAAATCCAAAATTGACCATAATTCCGTCAGGCGATTTTCTACGGGAGTTCCCGTTAAGGCAATCCGAAACCCTGCGGGTATTTTTCGCACTGCTTGGGATTGTTTAGCCGTAGAATTTTTAATATTTTGAGCCTCATCTAAAACTAACCCTTGCCATTGTACTGCTTCTAAACTGGACAGATCCCGATAGATTAAAGGATAACTGGTAATAACAACCGATTGATTTTTTACCGCTTGAGCAAAAGCTTGACCTTTTAATCTTTTTTCGCCATGATGCACAAAAACAGACAGGGTGGGAGCGAATTTTCTTAACTCATGTTCCCAGTTATTAACCACGGAAGTGGGAGCAACCACTAACACGGGATTAACTAACATATCCTCTTCTTTTAATGCTAGTAAAAAAGCGATTAGTTGCGGGGTTTTTCCTAAACCCATATCATCGGCTAAACAAGCACCTAAACCCCACTTTTCTAGGAAAGCTAACCAACTAACTCCCTTGAGTTGATAGGGACGTAATTCTCCCCGAAATTCCCTAGGTGGGTTGATTAATTGAATCCCTTGATTGTTATTTAAATTATCAATTAATTCCTTTAATGCTCCCTCCGCTTGGAAATTGACTACCGGCAGTTTAGCAATTAGATTATTATCTCCTGAACTCAAGCGCAGGGCATCTTCCACCGAGAGATTCAGGGGAGTGATGGTATTATTTAAAATTGCCTGAGCTGCTTTGACATCCGTAGGCTGTAGGATTAACCATTTGCCCCCCACTTCCACCACTGGCGATTTTTTCTCTAATAACTTATCAAAATCTTTTTTTGATATTTCCTGTTCCCCTACCACTAATTTAAGCTGAAAGTTTAATAAACTGGTTAGACTTAATCTTTCTCCTTTTTTGGGAGTTACACTGGCAGCAATCTTAATTCCTAATCTTTGTTCATTACTACCGGCAGTTAAACCCGTTGGTAAAATTACCCCTAATCCCTGCTCTTGCAATTGCCAAGCGATCAAGCGAATAAACTGATAAACTTCGATCGAATCAAGAGAACATTCCTCCGGGTGTCTTTGCTCTAAACTAATTCTAATCGGTTCGTACAATCGCGCCGCTAGTCCCAGTCCTTTTAAGAGAATTTCCTGGGGATTATTGACAACTCTTTGATAACTATGATAACTTTCTCTGCCCTCTAACCAAATCAACTTGGCACTAATGAGAAATTCGGGATCATCTAACGCTTGTAAATAATAGGTAAGTTTCCACGCTGTTCCTAGACTGGGAGGTTGTAAACATAAACAAACACGGTATTGATTCTCGATTAATTGGCGATTATTGCCATTAACTAAACTTTCTTGGATAGGAAACACCCAGTTATTATAAGCATTTTCTAGACGCTGTAAATTCTTGGCTTCTAAGGCAATGTCATGATGATCACCGCTTAAAGATTGTAGCCAGGGTTTCACCATCAATGACGGCGAAATATTAACAGTACTATCTATCTTTTGTCGCAAACGAGCATCGACAATATTTTTTAAGCAATCGAGAATGATTGTTTGTGGTTCGCTATTTTCTTGATAGGCAAGACAAACCGGGGGGATGGTTTGGATAAACTTAGCTAAACGAGTGCGATCGATGGTACTATCTAGCAGCGGATACCAGCAACTTTGACCTTGATTTATTCCTGCTAAAAATTTCCCCCTTGCTAATAAATCTAAACTCCAACGGTGCAAATACAGCCAAAATCGTAGATCATTGCCGATAAATTCGGCCTTAGCTAGGGGTAATTTTTCCCATAACTGTACTATCATCCCCGCAGAAAAAGTTAATCCCGATACCTGCCATGGTTGCCAAGACAAGGATTTAGTTGTGGGTTCGAGAATTTGCCCTGACAGCAGCGGTAAAAAATATTTTTTCCTTGGGGGAGAATAACTAGGCAGACTGAGCTTGATTGATTCTGGAGAATAGCGATCAAGCTGAGGAGAAAATTTCTCAATAAATTGGGCTAATGCCCTAGATTCTAGACAAAAAGGATGATTTTCCTTTGTTTCACTTAATTCCTTCCCTTGCCACTGTTCACCCCAAAGAAAAAAAACACTATCCTGCGAACCAATCAGCCAATTACCGTGTAGAGTAGTCATTATAAAATAGGGAAATTCCTCTAAAAAACCTGCTGTTGAAAAGGTAACAAATCTCGATTTTGTCGCTTCTTCTGACCTTAAGAGCCTCTAATCTCCTATTTTAGTGGACAAGGGCTGATTTCTCAAGCAAAATCTAGTTCAGCGATTAGCCCCGATCCCATGGTCATTATCAACAATAATAAATAGAGTTCTTTTTAAACTATGTACAAATCGATCGCCCTAACCCTCGTCCTCAGTCTTCCCCTTAACTTGTCCCTAGTTGGTTATGGGGAAGATTTAAACCACCTACAGCAATTATTATCCACCCGACAATGTCCCCAATGCGATCTAAGCGGTTCGGGGTTAGTGCAATCGAATCTAGTCGGGGCAAAATTAAATGGGGCCAATCTCGTCGGTGCTAATCTTAGTCAAGCTAATTTAAGTGGAGCGGATCTGAGTGGTGCAAATTTAACCAGTGCCTCTCTTTTTGGTGCTAATCTCACTGGAGCGAACTTAACTGGGGCAATCTTGACGGGTGCGGATTTAAGAGGCGCTTATCTCAACAATGCTAACCTCGACAACACCAAACTAGATACTGCATACGTGCAGGGTGCGGTGGGAATTCCCAGTGCCGCCGGTACTCCTGAACTATTCTACGGACTAGGAATGGTGGAAGGAAAACAGGGACGCACCAGCGCTGCTATAGAAAATTTTAATAAGGCCTTGACAATTAACTCGGAATATGCTCCAGCTTATCTGGCCCGGGCCATGGCTCACTATCGTCTGGGACAAAATGCTCTAGCAGCCCAGGACGCTCAAATGGCTTCGACTCTCTTTGAACAGCAAGGTAACACCCCCGGTTACGAAGCAGCAGAGAATTTTATTAAAGGCATGGAAATCGCCCTAAAACCGCGAGAACAAGGTGGTGGCAACGCTCAATTAGACCAAATGGTGCAGGGGATTGGTTCTCTGCTCTTACAGTTTGTTTTACCCGCTTTGGGACTATTTTAGTCCTCGTCCGCTGGCTCTTCTAAATGTTCCGAGACCGCATAATAAAGGTCAAGGACATGATGATCGGCAAGACGATAAAAGACTCTCCGTCCCTGTTTTTGGTATTTAACTAATCTTAAGGCTCTTAGGGTTCTTAACTGGTGCGATACGGCCGATTCACTCATCCCTAAGTCGTCGGCTAAGTCACAAACACATAATTCTTGTTTGGCTAAAAGCGACAGAATTCTGAGGCGGTTGGCATCCCCCAAAAGGCTGAAAAATTCGGCCATTTTTTGGGCTTTTTCTAGTTCTAATCCCTGCAAGTGCTGGAATTTCGCCTCTTGGTGATGGGATTCCCCACAAACCGGCGCTATTTTCTCTAGGGCCATATTTTTTCCTGATCGGTTATTAAGGGAAAGTTGAGAAAGGGAGGTATCGATCGAATCTTCCATGTCGATACTTGTCCCCTTCTCCCCAATAACTAAATTTGACTGCAACAACAGCCCTGGTGTCCACCGCCTTTCCCGTCAACGTGACCATCGGCACAAGCTTGGCAACAGTAGTATTGATCGTTTTTTTTGATGGCATCGGCGATCGATACTTGACACTCACAGGATTTACAAGCACATTTCATGGTGGTGACAGCGATCATGGTTACTACCTCGGAACTTCTTTACTGACTTTAGTATAACATCTGAACAGATGTTCATGGATTGAATAAAGTTAAATTTTTCTAAAACTCAGACGGGAAAGTTGAGGCCGTTATCTCATACTAAATCCAGTTATTAAAGGCTGATTATCTATTTCTCCTCTTGCCCCTTGCATGAGTAGAAAACGGGTTTCTCCGAGAAACCCGTTTTCTGTGCGTTACTCAACGGATTTGGTATCAAGGGTAAGGTGGGAAGTTCTCCTTGATCAGTGATCAGATTTGAGTTTTCAGTTTGCATATAGAGCTTTTCACGTTACTGAGGTATCGACAAGTTTTGCCAACAAAGAGTTTAAGCCCCTTGCCCATGCCTCATTCTGATGAAAACGGCTATATAATATAATCTAAGGTAGAAAAAAGTTAAATACTGACTAAACTGCCCAATTATAACAACTGAGCCGACAAATTCTGATGTTATTAGCATTAAAACAACTAACTGTTACCCCAGGCGATCGCCTGTTGTTAACTTCACTCACTTGGCAAGATTATGAAACAATTCTTGACGAATTGGGAGATCGACGGTCAATTCGTCTATCTTATAGTCAGGGAACTTTAGAAGCAATGACTCCTCTTTTTATTCATGAAAATACCAAAGTTTTAATCGGGGATTTGGTTAAAGTTCTCCTAGATGAATTAGGGTTAGACTATGAACCCGCCGGATCGACAACCTTTAAAAATCAACAAATGGATCAAGGAATAGAACCAGATGAGTCTTTTTATATCGAAAATTGTGCTGCTGTCAGAGGAAAAACGCGCCTTGATTTGACGATTGATCCCCCTCCCGATTTAGCAATTGAGATTGATATTACTAAGCGAACCCGATTTAATAATTATGAGCGATTGGGTGTTCCTGAATTGTGGCGATATAATGGAGAGAGACTGGAAATCAATGTTTTGCAAGGATCAGAATATGTTGAATCTTGCCAAAGCCGACTATTTTCTCAATTTAATCTAATAGAAAAAATTCCAGAAACCCTACAAAATAGTCAAAAAATAGGTAGTGCCATGGCATTAAAACAATTCCGAATTTGGGTCAAGCAAACGCTTAATCCCTGACCTCAAATGGACAACGAAGTCAGGGAACTGAGGTTTCCTACTGTCTTTTTACTGCTGACTGATTACTGCTCACTGATTACTGTTTTTAGACGCAGAACGGACTACCAGCGATCGCCAGCATCGTAAATTGTTAAACGTCCGACTCCTAGAGCTAATCCGGGAGAATTGTCCCCGGGGGGATAAGCAGTAATTCCAAACTGATAGACACCACCATAATCAGGATTTCGTACTGGTTTCAGACCGATGGAAACGGTATTACCGGGGGGGACAGGAGGATCAAAAATGACCGTAATCGTCTGAGTATTGGGGTCAAAAGTGGTGGATTTTAGGGTTAATTTTTCGCCTCGCTGATTGCGATCGCCAAGAAAAGCAAAGGTTTGATCGCCAAGAAAAGCAATAGTTTGAATATTAGGCTGCTGTTGTATGGTTACTTTACCCAAGGGCGCCCCGAGAGACGGCGGTAGAGCGATGGTAAGATAGTATTTTGCCCCCCAAGTACGCACGGATTGGAAAGTAGCGGAGAAATTAACCAGAGTGGGAGAACTCTCAAAAAATATTCTGCCATCGGGAAATTGTCCTGCGAGAGACACAGAAGCATCAAAAGCGAGTATAGCAATCAAAGCGAGTTTAGATAGACTTTCAGTCTGTTTTAAAGGCAAAAAAGGAATTTTCAAGGTAAAAGCTACTATAAAATATTGATTGTCAAGGGCAATTATACCAAATTCACTTAACCCTAAACCGCTGCCATTATCAGTGATCAGTTATCAGTTGTTTTCTCCCCACACCCCACACCCCACACCCCACTTCCCCAACCCCCAACAGCTAACCCCCAACTTGCAATGTATCTCGAACACCTACATCTTCACAGTTTTAGAAATTATGCCGAACAGTTGCTAAAATTCGACTCTAAAAAAACAATATTATTGGGCAATAATGCTCAGGGAAAATCCAATTTACTAGAAGCGATCGAACTTTTGTCCACTCTCAAGAGCCATCGAGTCAGCAAGGATCGGGATCTGGTGCTAGAATCGGACTCGGAGGCGAGAATTTTTGCTAGGGTTAATCGTCTTTATGGAGCATCAGAATTAAGTTTAATTCTCCGTTCTTCCGGTCGTCGCACCGTGATCCGTGATCGTCAACCCCTGCGCCGTCATCTCGATTTTTTGGGCGTGATTAATGCGGTACAATTTTCTAGTCTCGATCTGGATTTAGTGCGCGGTGGTCCGGAAGCTCGCCGAGATTGGTTAGATACTTTATTAATTCAATTAGAACCCCTATACGTTCATATTTTACAGCAATATAATCAGGTTTTACGACAAAGAAATGCTCTCTTAAAAGAGATTCGTAAACAGGAATTAGAGGGAAAAGTTTATGGGGATTTATCCCAGCTAAAACTCTGGGATTTACAACTAGCAGAAACCGGTTCAAGAGTAACGAGAAGAAGGGCGCGAGTCCTGCAAAGATTAATTCCTTTAGCCCAAAAATGGCACGAAAGTATTAGCGGAAAAACCGAACTTTTAGAATTACAATATATTCCCAATGTGCCTTGGGTAGAAGATGATGTCAATGGGGTACAAAGGGCTTTTTTAGATAAGATTGAAACCCGTCGTTTGGCAGAGAAACAACTAGGGACATCGGTAGTCGGTCCCCACCGGGATGAAGTGGATTTTTTAATTAACCAAAACCCCGCTAAATCCTACGGTTCCCAAGGACAACAAAGAACCTTAGTTTTAGCCTTAAAATTAGCGGAATTACAGTTATTAGAGCAGATTATCGGGGAACCTCCCCTACTACTCCTCGATGATGTTTTAGCGGAATTAGATATCGAACGACAAAATCAATTATTAGATGCGATCGAAGACCGGTTTCAAACTTTAATTACCACGACTCATCTCAGTTCTTTTGAGTCTCGCTGGTTGCAATCTTCCCAGATATTTTCTGTCAAAAAGGGACAGATTTTTTATTAGCCTATAGTCTCTCTTTGTTTTGCTCTTTGTCTGTACACACCCATAATTCGATCCCCCCTTAATCCCCCCTTAATAAGGGGGGTATCTGACAGTTTTTAACACCTAACTACTTAATAAAACAGGCTGTAGGCCTGTTTCACTATTAGCTTAAGAATAATTAAGCCTACTTAATTTCGCGCACTACCGGCTTACCGTCGATAATTTCACCGACGAGAATCAGATCAGCAACCCCAACAAATAAACCATTTTCTAAAACCCCCGGCATATTATTAATAGTTCTTTCCAAATCAGCCGGATCATCGATACTATCAAATTTAACATCAATGACTAAATTACCTTGATCTGTCACCACGGGGCCGGCTTTTTTCACTCCCATGCGGAGGGAAGGTTTACCACCGAGGGCTTCTAATTTCAGCATCACCGGAGTCATGGCCATGGGTAACACTTCCACCGGCAAAAGAAAAGTCGATCCCAACTTATCCACCAGCTTATTGCCATCCACTACCACGACGAAAATATCGGCGAGACTATCGACAATTTTCTCCTGAGTATGGGCAGCACCGCCGCCTTTAATCAGGTTTTTCTGGGGATCCACCTCATCGGCCCCATCGATAGCGATATCCATCTTCACGATGACATCGAGGGTAGTGAGGGGAATTCCGTACTTCCTCGCCAAAACTTGCGCTTGAAAAGAAGTAGGAACCCCGACAATATTGCTGATTTCCCCGCTTTGCAGTCTAGCACCCAGATATTCGATCGCGTAGGCCGTCGTTGAACCAGTTCCCAATCCCACGACTGAATTAGATTGAACTAGATTAGCGGCGGCCTTACCGACCTCCTGTTTCATGATAATGACCGGATCGATTGCTGTCATGATGCACATTCCTAAAAGCGATGTTTTGAACCTCTTAGTTATCGGCTATCCCTTGCCCTCTTGTCAATGGAATTAGGGATTAGTGGCCTGAGCTGCTAACATTTCCTTGAGTTTAGCCAATTCATTGGCCCAACGGGGATCTGGCTGTAAAGCGTCACCATCGCCGGTAACTTTCGGGGTACTGCTGCTACCCCGTTCAGCCTTGCGTTTTTTGCCGCCGCCGCCACCACCACCACTGGATTTGCGCGGTGCTGCCGTCGTCGGTTTCGGAGTCGGTCTTTCGACTTTTTCCGGGGTTTCTACGCTGGACTCCGTGCCTTCTGCTTCTTCTCCTTCTTCTTTACCTCCCTTGCTGCGGGGGAGAGCTTTCTCGATTTTGATCGGGTTTTCCATGAAGGATTGACCGTTGTATTTTTCGATAAACTGGTCAGCTAGTTCATCACTAGGGACGGTAACGAAGGCAAAACCGCGACATTTGCCGGTTTTGCGGTCTTTGATGACTTTAGTGGTGATCGTATCCCCTTCATCGGCAAAAAGCGCCTGTAATTTTTCGCGCTCGACGGATTCTTTGGGTAAATTACCAACGTATAGACGAACGGACATGATGGATTCCTCCAAGTATAGATTGATGTAAAAACTTGTGCGACATTCCGTGCCTGTATGCTGATTTTTTTAAGGCAAACAGAGCTAAGGAGGATGTTTCCCAGCGATAAGCTTGTAGTTTCTGCACGATAGCGGCTGTGGCCGTCAATTTTGACTATCCTTAACGATTTCAACGAGAGGGACGGGATCTAGGGGTTACGTTTTTAGCTTTTAACAGGCCTAATCATTCAACCTACCCGATTTATGTCGCTCTCTTCGATTATTACAGAATGTTTACACAATTTGTCAAATATTTTCTCTCGATCTGGGCTGCCTAAGTATAACTACTTAAGTATTTGTTCACAGTAAGCAAAATTTTATGAAAACTCTTGCTAAATGTATCATTATATGCTTCTTTCCTTTTGGCGGCGGGGTATCCTAGCTAACGGGAGGGAAAAAGCAAAACCCTCTTTACAGATACATTGACACTTTGTCAAGTATTTGTTACATTAGTTAAAGAAAAGAGGTGATACCCATCACCCATCTCGCTTGTTATCAACCACTGTCTTCATCGAGGAGGAACACCATGTCTCAACCGATCGAACTTTCCTTAGAACAACAGTTCAACATTCGTTCTTTTCAGACTCAGGTAGAAAAAATGAGTCAGGAGCAAGCGCAGGATTTCCTGATCAAGCTCTACGAACAAATGATGGTCAGAGAAAATATGTACAAAGCTTTTCTCAAACACCAGTGGGGTCTAGATTCTAATCCCTGGGCCCCCCAGTAACTCATTTCACCCCTGCGGGCGACCTCTTTCTCCAGCTGGGTTTCTCTGGAAACGAGCTAGGGATGCGGGGCGCATTTCTTCACCTTTTTAGCTATTCTTAGGGAAGGATAACCGAATTGCTAGGGGTTAATTTATGTTCGAGCGCGCTTTGATCTGTACAGATCTTTTCGATGGTCTCCATCGTCTTGTCCATTGTGTGCCACACTTAGCCCTGAGCGGCTTAAAACAAGTTATCTTCCTCCACAGTATTCCGATTTGGGAACAACCCACCCTAGCTGCCGTAGATCAAGGGAAAATTGATGCGGCCAAAGAAAAATTATCTCCAGCTTTAGCAAATCTTCCCGACGGTATGACAGTTATTGTCGAAATCTCTAACCGTCGTCCCGTGGATGCCGTGCGGGAAATCCTCGCTAATCACTCTATTGACGTGATTTTGATGGGAAATCCCATGCGCGGTGCTGTCCAAGAAAAATTATTCGGTAGTACCAGTTTAGCGATCGCAGGTATTACCGATATTCCGCTGCTGATTTTCCGACCGCAATTATTATCAGTTTATACTCGCGATGAATTGGCCCTGCGCTGTCAGCATCTCTGGAAACATTTATTAATTCCCTACGATGGCAGTTCCGACGCAATTTATCTAATTGAACAGATAGAAAAATACGCTCAAACCCGCGCCCCTGGCTCTTTTGAGCAATGTCTTCTCGTCCGGGTAGTGGAAAATATCAGTCGCGATCCCGGTGTCACCGAATACCGTTTAAATGATGCCCATCGGGAATTAGAATCGGTGCAAGCGCGACTAGAAAAACTCGGTTTGCAAGTACAGAGCGAAGTGCGATTAGGAACACCTGTATTAGAAGTTTTGACGGCAGCAGAAGAAGATGACATCAGTGCCATCGCAGTGGCCACCTCCCATCGTTCCAATATGTTGGAATGGTTAGCCGTGCGTCGGATTAATGAAGATATTCTTCATCAACTGTGGTTTCCGCTCTTATTTTTCTCACCGAAGGGATAAACTGGAAAAAAGATTCTCTTGGGGATAAACCACAGAGGCACAAAGGACACAGAGAGGAAGACAGATTCGATCGCTAAAATCTATCACACAAACGACAAGAGAGCCGAAAAAATTTGGGAGAAATTAACTTAAGTAAGTAGTTATAATTAAATTAAAAATAGATTTTGCCTCTGATCCCCCCTGCCCCCCTTAATAAGGGGGGTGTCTGACAACTTTTAACAACTACCTACTTAACTGCTCAATTAATCCGACAACTTTAGCCTTAATTTCATCGCGAACTCGGCGAAAAGTTTCCATGGGTTGACCATCGGGATCATCAATTAACCAATCCTCGAAAATTTCCTGTAAAACCCATCCTTCCGGCAGATTGACACCGCAACCACATAGGGAGATAACGGCATCGTAATCTTCAGGATTAAAATCCCTAATTGGTTTAGAAGTTTGGTCAGTAATATCGATACCAATTTCCCCCATAACTTCGATTGCTCCGGGGTGAACTTTGGCCGCTTCTAATCCGGAACTGGTGACTTCAATTTTACCCGCACCTAAAGTTTTAGCAAAACCTTCGGCGATTTGGGAACGACAGGAATTTTTTCTACAGGCAAACATGACTTTTTTCATGATTTTAACTCCTAGAAATTTAATTAGGAAATAGGGAAATGGGGAAATAGGGAAATAGGGAAATGGGGAAATAGGGAAATAGGGAAATAGGGAAATAGGGATTAAGAAACATCTTCCCCAACACCCAACCCCTAACACCGTTTTTTCTCTTTTTCCTTTCTTTCACTATAGCGATCGGTCAGATAATCTACCTGATCTCGCAGGAGAATGGTAAACTTATAAAGTTCCTCCATTACATCAATAACTCGATCTCGATAGGGGGAATCTTTCATCGTGCCATCCTCATTAAACTCCTGATAAGCTTTAGCCACCGAAGATTGATTAGGAATAGTAAACATTCGCATCCAACGACCAAGAATTCGCAGGGTATTAACCGCGTTAAAAGATTGGGAACCTCCGCTTACTTGCATGACTGCTAAGGTGCGGCCTTGAGTTGGCCGAATCGCACCAATACTTAAGGGAATCCAATCAATTTGGTTTTTGATAATGCCGCTAATATTGCCGTGTAGTTCAGGAGATGACCAGACTTGACCCTCGGACCATTGACTTAATTCTCGTAATTCCTGTACTTTGGCATGAGTATCGGGAACACTGCCATAAATCGGCAATTCACGGGGATCAAAAAAGCGCACTTCTGCCCCATATTCAGTGATAATTCTGGCCGCTTCTTCTGCTAATAAACGACTGTAGGAACGTTCCCGTAAAGAGCCATACAGAAAAAGAATCCTGGGTTTGTGAGTCGATTGGATCATGGTGAATAATTATTTGTAAGAACTCAAGCAACGAGGATCGAGAAGGGTGGCTTTTTCTGGATCTCTGGGAAACCAAAAGGCGGTTTTTTTACAGAATTCTACCAACATTAACATCACAGGTACTTCAATCAATACCCCCACTACTGTCGCTAAAGCAGCCCCCGAATTCAATCCGAATAACATCACCGCAGTGGCGATCGCTACCTCAAAATGATTACTAGCACCAATTAAAGCAGCGGGAGCCGCATCTTCGTAAACTAAATTGAGTTTGAGAGCGGCCACATAACTAAGTAAAAAAATCAGATTAGTTTGAATAAACAGGGGAATAGCAATCAGGAAAATATGCAGGGGATTACTAACAATTAAATCGCCTTTGAAAGCAAAGAGGAGGATTAAGGTTAACAATAAGGCAGTGATTGCCACAGGACTGAGATAGTGAAGAAAACGCGATTCAAACCAGGCCCGTCCTTTATGTTTAAAAATCCAGTGACGGCTATAGATACCGGCAATAAGCGGTAAACCAACGTAGATTAACACAGAAAAAACAATGGTCTGCCAGGGGACTACAAAATTATTAGCTGCCAGTAACCATTTACCTAGAGGAGCGTAGAGAAAAAGCATCGCTAGGGAATTGACTGCTACCATAATTAGGGTATGACCCTGGTTACTGTAGGAAAGATAGCCCCACATCAAGACCATGGCCGTACAGGGAGCAATTCCTAGTAAAATAGCTCCAGCAGTGTAGGAACTAGCTAAACTTACCGTCTGTCCTCGGATAATCTCCGTTTGACTCAACCAAGGCAGAAACAGCCAGCCGAGAAAAAATTGAGCCAGCGCCACCATGGTAAAGGGTTTGATCAGCCAATTAACCACTAAAGTTAAAATAACTGGTTTGGGAGTACGGGCAGCCCGAAGAGCTTGAGAAAAGTCGATCTTAACCATGATCGGATACATCATGAAGAAAAGACAGATGGCGATCGGAATAGAAACGTTATAGATACTCATGGCATCTAAAGTCTGCGCTACGTCCGGAAATAACCGACCGAGGGCAATTCCCGCCAAAATACAGAAAATAACCCAAAGGGTAAGATATTTTTCAAAAACACTAAGGCTACCACCAGCTTTGGCGGCTTTAGGATTGATTTGATTAGTCATCGCACAAAGGTGGAAAGGGAATGATGGGAGATTGGGTAATCCACCTTTATTATTTCAAAAAAAGTTGATATGTCAAGGATAAAAGCTAGTTATAAAGCTTTAATATTTCTAAAAATCTTGATTGGTTACTGATTTTCCTCGCAGAAACGAGCGGGGACGAGGGAACTAAAACGACGATATTCCGATAGATATTCTTCTAGGAGAAGAAATTGAGATAGATTGAGGCTGTAGTAGATCCAACGACCCTCTTGACGACTGCGGACTAAATTGGCTTCTTTTAGCGTTTTTAGGTGAAAAGATAATTTAGATTGGGCGATATCAAGATGGTCGCGCAATTCACAGACGCATAATTCCTGATGTCGCAACAGTTGCAAAATTTGCAGTCGCAGGGGATCCGAGAGTGCCTGAAAACCAGTATAAATCCGGGTTAACGAGTCGGGAGATGTGGCCAGAGAGTTGAACATTGAGATTGCCCCTAGTGGGAAGGAAATAGGAAAGCGGGAAAATTCAGAATTGCAACAAAACTTTATGTATTTTTGTATCGAATCAGGAAAACCAGCGAATCATCCCCTGTATGATAGACAATGGTTTTGACCAGAGACAATGGTTTTGACCAGATTAGCCTTTAAAATCATTGTAGACAGGTTAGGAGACATCATGGAATTATTTGCGGCTCTCAATTTAGAACCCATTTTTCAACTCACCTTCGTGGCGCTAATCATGTTAGCTGGCCCCTTTGTCATTTTCCTACTAGCTTTTCGTGGTGGCGACCTATAAAAACTGCCTCCCCCCCATTGTTATTCGTGCTTTTTTTGACTTCTCTCCTCTTTAGGGAGAGATTTTTTGTCTAAAAGTCAGGAGTCGGGAGTCAGTTAAGTAGGTAGGCGTTAAAAGTTGTCAGATCCCCCCGCCTATCGGCACCCCCCTTATCAAGGGGGGATTAAGGGGGGATCCCCCCGCCTATCGGCACCCCCCTTATCAAGGGGGGCAGGGGGGATCGAACCTAAAATCCATTTTTAATTTAATTATAACCAGCTACTTAAAAACTGATTATTTATTCCCCCTCGTGCATGAGTGCCTCTCCTTATATGTAGCCTATACTGTATAAATCAGTGTTATATTGGTAGCCAGGATGTGGGAAAAAAGCAAAGAAACGGTAAAGAGAATGAAGTTTATTCACTGGAAAAAGCAGCAGTTATTGATGATTTTTGTCCTAGCGCTGGCAATTTCAGTCGCGTGGGGGACAATTTTGCCTGTTTCTACTAAAAAGCTTCCTGCACCTAATCCCTGTAACCAACTTAGGGGAGATATTCAAAATCGGGCAAAAAAAGATGCAGAAGCTGACCGTTTGAACTTTTTTAATACTGATAAAAAGAAAAAGACAATTGGTGATATTTTAAATTTGTATAAAGAGGCAAATTCTCAAGCTTCTTGTTTTCCACAGGATGAATTATGGGATATCTATGAACAACAATATGATATTAATAAATATCCTGCCTGGATACCTGTGCTTGTTATTCTTGTTTTGGGTGGTATTGTGGGGACTGTTATTAGTGATACCTTAAAAAAATGGCTCAATCAGTCTTTAGATGCGATTAGTAAATGGATTTATAAAACCTTTGCTGGAACACCCTTATTTGAAAATATTGCTCTTAAAAAGTATCGACAAGCATTAATTGATAAATATCAAAAACTTAATATACCTTTTCGTCCTCATCGTCCCCTAGAAATGCGGGAGATTTATGTTTCTTTAAAAGCTTTTAAAGCGAGCGATCGCTCTTTGATTGAAGCAGAAAATGCGGTGCAAGAATACGGCCGCTTAGTGGTTAAAGGTGCGCCTGGTTCGGGGAAGTCGATGTTATTAAAATATCTAGCACTTTCCTATTCAGAAGGACGATTCAAAAATTTATCGGATCGTCCCGTGCCAATTTTACTAGAATTGAACCGCCTCAATGAGGCTAATTTGACAGTAGAAAAGTTAGAACAACATTTAGTAGAAGCTTGCGATCGCCATAATTTTCCTAAAGCTAATCGTTTCATCTCTCAAGGTTTAAAAGACGGACGTTTGCTGCTGCTTTTAGATGGGTTAGATGAGGTTAGTAGTGGCATTCGCTCTTCTGTTGTTCGGTGTCTTAAGGACTTTTTAGAATTAGAAAATTATAAAAAATGTCGGGTAATTATTACCTGTCGGACGGCTGTTTATCATAATGAGTTTGTCGATAACACCGAGGAAACTTTAGAGATTGACGAATTTAGTGACCAACAAATGCGCCGCTTTTTGCAAGCTTGGAAGTCGGAAATGCCGCCAGAGAAATCAGTAGAACAATTGATTCAAAACTTGCGAGCTAAACCGAAAATTATGGCACTGGCGCGGAATCCCCTACTGTTAACAATCATCGCTTATCTTTATACTGATACTCCCTTCGTTTTACCTCATTCGCGAGCCGAATTTTACACTAAAGCTACTGATGTTTTATTAGAATTGCGCGATCAAGAAAGAAATATTGCTAATCAATATAGTGGTGTCAACAAGCGGCGAGTTCTGCAACATTTAGCACTCTATGCTCAGAATAGCACTAATCGACAACAGCAAGATCGCCGCAGTCTTCTTGATTCTGAAGTATGGGAACAAGTTAAACAAGTCTTACCTTCATTAAATCTAGAGCCTAAAGAGGCTAATTCTATCGTTGATGAAATCGTCAAACGCAGTGGATTATTGCTTCGCATTGATGGCGGACAGCGTTATTATTTTCCTCATCTCACTCTACAAGAATATTTCGTAGCAGCAGCTTTAACAGACAAACAAGCTGAATTAATTCAAAAATGGCAAAACGCTCCTAGCGACTGGCTAGAAATTGTCAAGTTATGGTGTGGATTGGCAAACAATAGTACGGATTTAATTACGGCGGTATATCAACAAGATACACTGACAGCATTTGAATGTTTAGCAGATGCTCAAGAAGTAAAACCAGAAGTTGCTCAGGAGATTATAGATTATTTTAAGACACAATTGAGAACCGATGAATCAATTTGTAGTGCTTTTGGCTCAGTCGCCGCTGATTTTCGTCCTAGAGGGAAAGCATTATTTGATTTTTTAGTTGCTAGTTTAGATAATTCAGCCAGCCAAAAAGCAGCGGCTCAAGCCTTATCCGCCACTAATTTGCCTCAAGCAGTAGAAAAATTAGTTATTTACTATGATCCCAATCAACCCCATTTTATAGAAGTGCGAGAAGCGTTGATCAGAATGGGAGGTTTAGCAGTTAATCAACTAGAATCTTTAGCTCGAAAAGGCTCTATAGAAGCAATGGATGATCTAGTTAAAATTGCCATACCAGAAGCGGCTGAGGCACTTGAAAGATTGCAGGAAGATCCGAACTTAAGCGGAAAAGTAAGTTTTCGACTTGCAGCACTGTTGAAGCAGTTAGAAGATAGTCAAGCTGAACGCAATCGCACTCTATCATAAAGGAAAACTAATGCTATTCAGATTCATTCGCCGACTAAAAAATCGAGCCGTCAAACAAAAGCGCCAGCCACAAGAGGTAATCGAAACGGACTTAAATTGGATTTGGCAACCTTTTGAAAATTCAAGCACTTTGCAGTTCTCTGCTACTGTCAAGAAAGTTGCTGCTGCAATTATTGAAAGCTCTGCTGATGATATTCCTAAAATCACTTTTGAAGTCGATCCTCGGTTAGTCATTCCTTTATGTGCGATTCAGTTACAAAATGAAATTAATCTGACTCAGTTGAGTTCTTTTAAAAATGAATTGGAATCGGTTTCACTTGAAAATTTAGACAATAAAATAGAGTTTGTTGATCGAGTGTTAAGTAAAATCACTCCAAACCAGCGTTGGTTATATTTATTTAATAGTCTGACACCTGAATTACAATTTGCCTTACTGTTTCGCTTAATCAACTACCGCCGCCCCACAAGAAACGACTGGCGCAATCTTTTTAAGAAGATAGAATATCAGTTTAAAAAAAGCCGAGAATATCTAATTGTTTTAACTATTGTCTTCTTGCTTTCTCTTGGATCTGTAATTGAAATATTTGCCATTATGCTGAATCAGCCAAAAAGTTGGGTCAATGGCTTGATGGCAATCACAATTGCTGTTATGCTGTCTTTTTTGAGAGTTTTATGGCGAGAAATTATAATCGAAAAAGATAAATCAGAGCCAACTTTATTGATGCAATTGGGCTTACTGGGACCCTGGACGTTTTGCCAAGAATGGTATCGACTACTCAGAAAAAACCTAGTTTGGGAAGGGGTGACAGCTTTGTTTGAGGATGGGGTTTTGGTTGCGGCTGGGGTTATGGTTGCGGCTGGGGCTGGGGCTGCGCTTCTAGTTGTGGGTGGGACTCTGGCGGCTGGGGCTGGGGCTGGGGCTGGGGCTGTGACTGTGGCTGTGGCTGCGGCTGCGGCTAGCGCTAGGGTTGCGGGTGAGGCTAGGGCTGTGCTTCGGGCTATGGCTGTGACTTTGGCTGTGCATTTGGCTTGGATTGTGGCTATGACTGAGGCTGTAGCTGTCGCGGTGGCTGGCGCGGTGGCTGGGGTTATTGTCTTTGGTTTGGGAATTTGGTATCTGGCTAAAGAAAAAACAGATTTAGGATGGGTGCGATTCTTGTCGATATTAGCTTTTCCCTATTTTTGTTGGTTTCCCATTGTATTTGGGTTTACCTCTTTTGCTCTGTATCATCGCCTATCTTGGGAATGGCAATCAATATCCCTATTTTGGCTAGTTATCTTCGGACTTTGTACTGTCCTTTGGGTGCGAGGTAAAGAATTAGAAGAAAAAGCCC
Organism: Microcystis sp. M44BS1; assembly: GCF_020244875.1. Lineage (NCBI taxonomy): Bacteria > Bacillati > Cyanobacteriota > Cyanophyceae > Chroococcales > Microcystaceae > Microcystis > Microcystis sp. M44BS1. The sequence continues at coordinate 2,187 of NZ_JADBVM010000223.1, read as the reverse complement.
GCAACCCTCTCAGAGGCATTTTAGATGGGCAGTGATAGTCGCCCAAACAGTAATAAACTTGACGATGTTATAGAAATTCTTCTACTGTTGAGATACAGTGAACAGTAAACAATGAAATGATAACTGATAAGGGACTTGCGCTTTGATAATGTACCTTTTGGGCGAACGCAGTTCGCCCCTACATTGTGGGCAAAATCCGTTACTGTAGGGGCGCAAAGCTTGCGCCCTCCGATCGATTGGGATATTATTCCCACGCAAGTCCCTAAGCTGTTCGTAATTTAAATTGCTTGTTGAGACGAGGCAAAAGGCAAGAGGCAAAAGGCAACAGTAAAGGGATTGGGGGAGGTTCGGCTAATCTAAGAATAAGCGGTTTAAATGCGTCTTAGCTTAACTGTTTACTGTTTACTGTTTACTGGACGGCTACGCCGTGCCTTTGGCAACACTGAAAAAAGCTTCCCACTCCCCCTCTCCTAACAATCGACTGCTAAGATCGAACAGAGCGATCGATCTCTCGCTCCCACGATACCTGATAAAACTATCTATGATCATTAAAAATAACCCCTATTATCGGGCTGTAATCGGCTTTTGGGTCGCTTTCCTTGTGTTTTGGAGTTTTGGGAGTTTCTCACCCCTTCTTGCCCAAGCGAAAGAGCAACCAGCCGATGTACAATCGATTACCCCCTACCTTAAGCAATTTCAACAAAAAATTACCGAATTTCGCCTCGATAACGGACTAAAATTTATTATCCTAGAAAATCGCGATGCCCCGGTTATTTCCTTTGTCACCTATGCGGATGTGGGAGGTGCCGATGAACCAGACGGTAAAACAGGAGTTGCCCACTTTTTGGAACATTTAGCCTTTAAAGGCACAAAAACCATCGGTACTACCGATTATCTTAGCGAGAAAAAAGTCCTCGATCGCCTTGAAGCTATAGACAAAGAACTACAAGCGGCCAAAAAAGCAGGTAAAAGCGCAGAAGTGGCTAAATTAACGGAAGAATTTCAAAAAACTAAGGCAGAGTCCGAGAAATTCGTCCAACGCAACGAATACGGGCAAATCGTCGAAACTCAGGGAGGAGTCGGTTTAAATGCCACCACTTCCAGCGATGCAACTAGCTATTTTTACAGTTTCCCGTCGAATAAATTGGAATTATGGATGTCTTTGGAATCGGAACGATTTTTAGAACCGGTGTTCCAACGGGAATTTTACAAAGAAAAAGACGTAATTCTGGAAGAAAGACGGATGCGGACGGATAATAGCCCCTTGGGTTTATTAATCGAAGCTTTTCTCGATCAAGCTTATACTGTCCATCCCTACAAACGTCCCGTTATCGGCTACGATCGAGATATTCGCAATCTGGAACCCTCAGATATCCAAAACTTTTTCGATAAATTTTATGCTGCCAGTAATTTAACCATAGCTATCGCCGGAGATGTGGACCCAGAACAGGTCAAACAGTTAGCTAAGGTTTATTTTGGTCGTTTTCCCGCTAAACCGAAACCCCCCCAGGTGACGGTAGTGGAACCGAACCAAACCAAAACAAAGGAAATTACCCTAAAATTAGCCTCGCAGCCTTGGTATTTAGAAGGATACCATCGTCCCGCCCTCAATCATCCCGATCATGCAGTTTACGAGGTTATTGCCACTTTAATGAGTGAAGGAAGAACTTCGCGACTGTATAAAGCTTTAGTAGAGGACAAACAACTTGCCCTCGCTGCCCAGGGATTTAACGGCTTTCCGGGAGATAAATACCCGAATTTGCTGTTATTCTATGCTCTCAGCGCTCCTAATGTCAGCCTGGAGGAAGTAGCGCAGGGTTTGAATTTGGAATTGGAAAGATTGAAAAATGAACCGGTTTCGGAACAGGAATTAGAACGGGTTAAAAATCAACTACGGGCAGCCCTATTAAGAGGTCTTGATTCTAACATGGGCATGGCGCGATCCTTGATTGAATACGAGGTAAAAACCGGCGATTGGCGTAATTTATTCGCCCAATTAGATGCTTATAATGCTGTCACCGCAGCCGATATTCAACGGGTGGCTAAAGAGACTTTTACCCCCGAAAATCGCACTATTGGCCGAATTTTACCAAAATAGATAGATGGGGAAATGGGGGAAGTGGGGAAGTGGGGGAAGTGGGGGAAGTGGGGGAAGTGGGGGAAGTGGGGGAAGTGGGGGAAGTGGGG
>NZ_JADBVM010000222.1:0-3100 GCF_020244875.1 Microcystis sp. M44BS1 | reverse complement strand
TGCCATACTCGCTCAAGCTGAGAAACAAGAAAACTTACTGCGGCAAATTGCCCAAGAAATCGAGCAAATCAGCGATAGTCGAGAACAAAGTAATCTGGCTGCATCTACCGCAATTCTGGCCGGGTTAGTATTAGAGAAAGACATCATTCAACGATTATTGAGGAAAGACATCATGAAAGAATCAGTTATCTATCAAGAAATCTGGTCGGAAGGTTTACAAGAGGGACGACAAGAGGGACGACAAGAGGGACGACAAGAGGGAGAAGCTAACCTAGTTTTACGTCAATTAAATCGGCGTGTAGGGGACATTTCTCCCGAATTATTGCCCAATATTCGCAGTCTTGACCTAGAACAGTTAGAAAACTTGGGAGAAGCTTTGTTAGATTTTCAGTCACTACAAGATTTAGAACAATGGCTGGAAAATTGCCGAGCTAGTTAGTACAAATAAACTAAATGCGATCTATCCATTCCCATGGAAACAGCAAGCTCTCAACGACCTTGAGAGTGGTTTACATTTTAATCTATTCCCCGGTAGAGATCGGCGATCGCTAACTCTAGGTTAATACTTGGCAGGATCACCCGATCGCCCGTATCGTAAATAGTCGTTTCCCATATCCCCAGAGAATTACGACGACGGCATTCCACGCGCTGGATTTCTTGGGAAATTAATACATATTCTTCTAAAGTTTCTATCTGTTGATAATCTTGGAATTTTTCGCCCTTGTCAAAAGCAGTCGTACTGGGGGAAAGCACTTCCGCGATCAGTTTCGGATAGCGTTTCAGATAACGATCTTGGCGATCGCGAGGATCGCAGGTAACAAAAGCATCGGGATAGTAATAAAACTGATCTTGATAGTTAACCTTGACCTTACCCGAGTGAAACCGACAGTCTGTAGAGTCGCCGAAATGTTCGTCAATGACTTTGAGAAAATTGAAGGCAATGCGATCGTGATTATCCGTACCGCCGGCCATCGCATAAACCAAACCACGTCGGTATTCATGACGGATCTGGCTCTGGCGCTCGATAGCGAGATATTCTTGAGGACTGATGTAGTTGGGAACTGCGATCATAATCTCTAGGGGTAAGCCTAGTATCAATTATAGTCGGAAGGTTTACGAGAGGGACTTCTGCTGACACTAGGTTAAATTTTGGGCGCACGCAGTTCGAGCAACTCACTGACCACGATGCGGTTCTTCTAATTAGTACACTCATATTATTGTAGGGGCGAATTGCATTCGCCCTCTTTAAGGGAGAATAATAATACAATTGAGATGCGGTCAATTATCTTAATCTCTATGGTCAATAAACTATACTACGGTGATAACCTAGAAGTGCTGCGGAAATATATCAAAGATGAATCGATCGATCTTTGTTATATCGATCCACCCTTTAATTCTAAACGTAATTACAACCAAATTTATAACAACTTAGGCAAGGAAGATCAAGCACAAGCACAAGCGTTTGTGGATACCTGGACATGGGATAATCACGCTAACGAAGCTTTAGAAGAAATTCAAAGCAACTATCAGGGTAAATTTACCAGTCAGACTATCGATTTAATTGACGGTTTAACCAAAGTTTTGGGTAAAGGTAGTCTTCTCGCTTATCTGGTGAGTATGACTCTGAGGATTGTGGAAGTCCATCGAGTTTTAAAATCTACCGGTAGCTTTTATCTCCACTGCGATCCTACTGCCAGTCATTATTTAAAAATAGTTTTAGATACTATTTTTTGCTCTCAGGGGGGTGATTATATTGCTGAAATTACTTGGGAAAGAACATCTGCTCATTCAGATTCCAAGACTTTTGCTAATACCACTGATATTATTTTTTTATATTCCAAGCTAATTTTGATGTTTAATCAACAATTTAAGCCATATTCAGAAGAATATCTGAAAAAATATTATAAGCATCAAGATGGCAAAGGAAGATTTTTAGATAGAGATTTGACTGCTGGTGGACTGTCAGGTGGTGGTTATAACTATGATTGGAAGGGAATTAAAAAGCTGTGGAGATGCCCTATAGAAACAATGCAAAAATACGAAGAACAAAATAAATTATATTACACAAGAAATGGTACTCCTAGATTAAAGCAGTATTTAGAAGAAATGCCTGGAGTACCACTGACAAATTTATGGAATGATATTCCTCCAATTAACTCACAAGCATCTGAAAGATTGGGTTATCCCACGCAAAAACCGGAGGCATTGTTAGAAAGAATAATCAAAGCAAGTAGCAATAAAGGAGATGTAATTTTAGATGCCTATTGTGGGTGTGGAACGACTATCGCTGTAGCAGAGAGATTAGAAAGAAACTGGATTGGAATTGATATAACCTATCAGAGTATTAGCTTAATGTTAAAGCGACTAGAGGACTCCTTTGGTAAAAATGTTTTAGATAAAATTGAACTAAATGGTATTCCCAAAGATCTAGAATCAGCCAAAGCATTAGCCACTAAACCCGATGATCGTACCCGTAAAGAATTTGAGAAATGGGCGGTTTTAACCTATAGTAATAACCGGGCAGTGATTAATGACAAAAAAGGGGCAGATAAAGGAATCGATGCTATTGCCTATTTTCAGGGAGATAAAGACAACCGCGAGAAAATTATTTTTCAAGTAAAATCCGGTAATGTCAAATCGGGAGACATCAGAGATCTACAGGGAACTATGACAATACAAGGGGCAGCCCTGGGTATATTTATCACCTTGAAACCCCCCAGCAAAGATATGATCCAAACAGCCAAATCTGCGGGAATTTATCGCGGTCGTTACATGAGTCAAAGTGTCGATAAAATTGAGATTGTGACAGTACAAGAAATCCTTGAACAGAAAAAACGTCTCGATGTTATCCTCACCTTTGAAGTCCTGAAAGCTGCCGAAAAACAAAGGGAAACCCAAGGACAACAAATGAGTTTAGATATACCCTTCCCCGAATAAAAATCCTTTGGTTATTTTTGGGGATAGGGTGATAATTTTGTTAAAATATAGAGCAGCCTTAACCTATAATTGAATTAACAATGTATGATTCTACCTGTAAATTTATCGCCCTTGAATATTCGAGAGACTTAGCCACTTGGTTACTGGGTAAACCCTTAGAATT
>NZ_JADBVM010000221.1:0-14889 GCF_020244875.1 Microcystis sp. M44BS1 | reverse complement strand
TTTCTCGGCTGGTGAGAGAGAGTCTATCTTTCTCTAAAAAAATGGAGAATCACGTTGGGGCTGTTTGGTATTTTATCCATGACTACAACGCACAGCTGGCAAAGGATTAAGCCGCCATCACTACTACCGAATCACCACCCCGATGGGAAAGCTAAACGACCCGTCCTTGATGTCGCTGCCAATAATCCGGCAATCTTCACGGCTGAGAGTTTTCAACCAGTCCTTGACTGGCTCCGCTCCCCCTTCGGCGCGAAAAAACTTGGCTGGCAGTCTTTTCAATCGTTACGCCCTCAGTTATTGTACCTTATATGGTACATCAATGTCAGCATTTCAGAGCGCAGGGAACTAAGATTGGAAGTTGATAACTATTAAGATTCCCAGTCTTTTCTCTTAATATCAAATTGCCTGAGCAAACTATAGACAACGGGGGATAAAACAATCCCCATTGCCAGGACAAAAACCAAGCCACTGAAGAGAGCATAGAGGGAGGCAAAAATCTTCGCACTGGTAGTTGGTAAAGTGCTAATCGGTCCCATCCCGCTCAGAATCATTGACGCTTCGACTAAGGCATCCACCCAACTCAAACCGACCGTCCAGTGATAGCCAATAATCCCAATACTTAGTCCTAACAAGATGAAAACTGCCGACAAGCCGAGATAGGTGAAAAACCTGCCGAATAAAACCTGAATTGATTCTGACTGCTTCATTGAGACAACCAAGACTTTGGCTTTGAGTTTAACTCAGAAACGGGGAGGATGAGAGTTAATTTCATCAAGATTTAAACTTTTCAATTCAAGTCTAGCAAATCATCAGATTCATTTAGGAAAATTCAGCCCTTTCTATGATACAATAGCTGAAGTCAACTCTGGTTCTATAGCCGTCTTAATGCCCTATCGCTGTTTTCTTAAATAACTGATGCCTAATATTTATGTAATCGGCAGGGCTAATGGGTCAGGCAAAACCACTGTTGCTCGGAGATTGTTGCCTAATTTTCTTGACGTTTTTGAATATGTCAATGCCGATGAGATTGCTTCTGGACTATCGCCTTTTAACCCTGAATCTGTTGCCAGACAAGCGGGACGTTTAATGTTAGATCGTCTAGACACCCTGGTTCAAGAAAGAGCCGATTTTGCCTTTGAGACGACCTTAGCCGCCCGAAGCTTTGCCCCTTTTTTGAGAGGCTGTAAAAGTCAAGGATATACAATTAACTTGATTTACTTCTGGCTACAAACCCCGGGATTAGCCATTGAAAGAGTTCACAGGCGAGTAGAAAGCGGGGGGCATAATATCCCTGAAGAAGTCATCCGCCGCCGCTACGAACGAGGGCGCAAAAACTTAACTCAGTTATATTTACCTCTGTGCGATAAGTGGATTGTCTATGATAATTCTAGGGATGACCCGCTCTTAGTGGCTGAACGCCCACTCAAGCAACAACCGATTATTTATTCCCCCCCGCTCTGGCAACAAATAACCTCAGAAACCAATGACTAAAAGAATCTCTGACAAATTATCTGAGCAAATTGACACAGGAGTAAGAGCCGCTATTGCCGAAGCGATAGAAAGACATCGAAGATTAGGAGAATCGATTAGTCTTCTTAAAGATGGACAAATCGTGACTTTAACTGCTGACCAAATCCCGCCAAAAGATGACAAGAAAACTACTCCGCAAGTAGAGATTGCCCCCTAATCCAACTGAATCAACTGACTACTCCCCTCATTCGGTCTGGCATGGAGGTAAGTCATCCGCCGCCGCTACGAACGAGGGCGCAAAAACCTAACTCAGTTATATTTACCTCACAGGAGGATGGCAATGAAATTAGCTGAACTGAGAAAACAAGGATATCAAGCTTTAGTTGACTCTTTAGGGGTGGTGGGAATGCTCCGCTTCCTGCAACAATTGGAAGTCGGCTATGGAGATTACACTGCCGAGCGACACCAGTGGTTAGATGAACTGACCCTCGCCGATTTTCAGAGCTACGTTCAACAAAAGAAAAGCATCAATGATGGGGAGTTAGGAGTTAGGAGTTAGAAGGTAATAACTCCGAATTCCGAACTCCAAACAGATATTCTTTCAAACCGGAAAAGGAGAGCAGGATGAGATTAAAAGTCACAGAGGAAGGATTTTCAGGTGTTTTTCTCTGTTTTACTGCTTCTCAGGCGACCTACTGCCTTCCGTGAGGGATTGTGGCGCGGTGTGTAGGATTCGGTAATAGGGTTCAAAATTTCGCTAACATTGTTAGGTAATTATTGATTAACTGTTGTTAAGCCTTGCATCTCCCCAGTGGGCATGATTTCCAGACTACAGGTTATCTTGGTAGTTGGGAGGGTGTATTATACATCGCTGGCGATCGCAGTATAATTTCTTAGGTTATGGAGTTCGAGTGGGATGACCAAAAGAACAACATCAATATTGAAAAACACGGGATTGACTTTGATTTTGCCAAGGAAATCTTTTCAGGAGTCTGGATCTCAAAACCTGATAATCGCAGAGACTACGGCGAAGAAAGATTAATCGCTTTGGGACTTTTAGGAGAATTTGTCCTAGTTGCAGTGTACACTCTACGAGAACAGAAAATACGGCTTATATCTACAAGACGCGCTAATGCAGAGGAAAGGAGAATTTATTATGAGTATGTCGAGAGAGGAACAATTAAATATCCTTGGTCAGATGAAAGATTCTGATATAGATTATTCAGATTTACCTGCTACTGATGCCGAATTTTGGCAAGAAGCTACTGTTAATTCTCCTCTAAAAGTTCCTGTAACTCTTCAGCTTGATCCCTCAGTTGTTGCTTGGTATAAACAGCAATTTCCCAAAAAATATCAGACTTTAATTAATGCCGTACTAAAAAAATATATGATAGAACATAATTGTTAATTACGATTTTCGGTTCATAGAAAACCTTTACTTGAGCCATAAGTATTTCCCCTTAAGCAGAATTCACGCCGCCTCCAGTTCATAATGCAAGCTATACAGTTTCCTCCATCATTTTGGAAGAGTCAACTCTTTTAGATGTAGGTGCGGTATGATGACACAGGTATAGTTTTTTTGCAAAGTCTAATTTCTAATTAAAAAGGGAGAAAAACCAAAGTGGAGTGCGATCCTTCGACCTCAAAATCCTATTTATCCCCTAAATCTCCGTCTTTTCCTGATTATTTTCACCTGATGCTGTTAACTGGCCGCATCTTATTGCAGCACAGTACCACCACTGAACGAGTGCATCAAACCATTCAGCAATTAGCGGAAAAATTCGGGGTAGAAGTCCGGGTATATTGTGAATATGAAGCCATTAAACTAACTGTAAAGAGTGAAAATGAATATTCCTCACACTTTAGTCGCCCCATCACCAGCATTGCCGTTAATATGGCTTTAATTACTCAGGTTTTTTTATCGCTCGAAAAGTTTCAGCAAAATCGTTTAACCTTGACTGAGTTAATCCAGAAATTAGAAAAGATCGATAAATATCCCCCTATTTATTACCCTCGCTGGTTCATTATTCTGATGTTAGGCCTTACAGGGGCAAGTTTAGCCCGTATTTTTCAGGGAGACTGGGCTTCTTTTGTGATTACGGGAATTGCTACAGCAGTGGGCGTTATCTTACGGCAAGAACTGGGGAAAAGGCATTTTAATCCTTTTTTACTTAATTTTCTAGCTGCTTTTTTGGGGGGATGTATCGGGGGAGTGGCAGTTCAACTAGGATGGAGTTCTACTCCTAATATCTGTTTTCTCATCCCGTCGATGATGTTAGTACCGGGGGTTCATCTGATTAATGGAGTCTTAGATTTAGTCGAGAATCATATTCCCATGGGCATGGCACGTCTAGAGTATAGTTTAGTAATTCTTAGTTCAATCGCTTTTGGTTTACTTCTCTCGACAACGGTTACAAACGCCTTACTACCTGTCAGTAATCCTGTTTCTCCCTTGCCTCTATTTGAAGATGTGATTTTTGCGGGATTAGCGGCTATGGGATTCGCCATTTTCTTTAATGTGCCGCCGAAAATGTTATGGGCTTGCATTATCTGTGGCATGGTGGGACATGGAGTAAGATGGTTGTGTATTGACCATGGACCAGGTATTATTTGGGGTAATTTAATTGCTTCTGCTGTTGTGGGAACCATGGCGCTTTATTTTTCTAATCGTTTTCACGCGCCACCGGCTGTAATCGCTTTTGGGGCGGTAGTGGGAATAGTACCAGGAATCTTTGCGTTTCAAGCAGCAAGCGGCTTAATTCAGATTATGACCATACCAGAGAATGCCAGTTCTTTATTACTTGCCACCACCCTAGGCATGATGACAAAAGCTTTTTTAATGACTTTAGCTATTCCCATTGGGTTAGCCATACCTATCCTTTTACGCTTTCAACGCCAACCCAATTTTTAGAAAGGATTTAGATATTCTGTTTCTTAACATAGCGGTATTCAGAGTAATCAGGTACACTGACTTTCTTCCCCATTCATAATTCATAATTCATAATTCACAAGAAAGCTTCTGATTATCCAGCAGCCAACGCATTTGATAGGCACGGCGAGCGGCATCCGCCACTTGATTGAGAAATAAACTCAAACCAACGCCGCTAGAGATAGCACCTAACCAAGGAATTGCCCCACCTACTGAACTGGGAGCTAAATAGATAGTCGCTTGCTGGAAAATCGTTTCAGCTGCCAGCGAGATTGCACCTTTGTCGCCGATTTCGGTGAGAAAATTGTCAAAAGCTTGGCGAGAAAATTGCCTGTGACTGTCTCTCAAATTATCCACCGCTTGCCATTTAGCCTCTGGAGTTTGGGCGGTAGCTGCTGCTAAGATAATCCAAGCAAAATTCCGCTCCTGTTCCGTTGTGGTCGAGTAACCATAACATAAGCCAATTCTCTGAATAGTTTGCAGAGATTGAACTATGGACAGTGGGATTTCGCTAATTACTCCGATAACTCCTATCAAACCGGCAATTGTCCCTTCCACTTCAGCAGTTGCCAAGGTTTTTTGCTGGACTTTCTTCGCTAAGTGATCGCAATCTGCTAAGGAGACTTTTTGCCAGTCGTGATCTTTCTCAACTCCAGCTAGGTGTTTCAATTGATCCCACTCTTCTTGCCATTTTTCCGCTAGGCGATCGCACAAATTTAATGTCTCATTGATCCATTTTTCTGGAATAAGCCAATCAGTAAACTGCCCAAATACACCCAACAATCTAGCAATTAAAGTCGTTAAAAAATTGGGAATTTCTAACCACCAACGCTTAATTTTATGAGCTTGAGCAAGTTCGTAGAGAGTTAAACCATTCGACTGATACCCCGGCAATTTAATCGCCAGGGGCTGAGTTGGTTGGTAAGCTAAAGCTTGCTCAAGGATTGTTGCTAATTGTTGCTGTAACTGAGTTTGAGAGAAAGCAGCTCTTTGATATTGGACAATCAAAGCCTGATTGACGGGAAATACTTGAGCCTCAATTACCGGTTCTATTGCCTCCAATAAACCCTGCACTTTCAGTCCATAATACTCATCTTGGCGCAGTCGAGGAACACGCAAGCGAACGCGCCCTGGAACCGCATGAATCACTTCATATTCTACTTCTAACATCTGACTCAACTTCCCCTTACTATTGACTTTTTAAACTTGTGCCATTGCTAGTTTAATTTTCTGTTCAAACTCTTTAACTGACAAGCTATCTTCTGTATAACTAACTGCGAGGGAGGCTGCAATAGAATTAATCTTAACTTCCGTCACTCCCTCGACAGACTCTAGTATTTGCTGGAGTTGAGCGGCATAGCCAGCATCTTTCCGCAGTCGAGGAATCCGCCAGCGAATTCGTCCGGCAATTTGATGGACAATTTCCGGGGCAGTCGATAGCGGAAAAGTTTCCCCCATCGGGATAGATTTTTCTAACTGCTCCACTTCTGCTCGATTAGATAGCAGCAAGGATTCTCCTAGTTGATCAATGCTTTTTGCTACTGCTGCTAAGGTTTGATGGAGGCTTTTAATCAGGAGTTCACCCACTTCGATGCTTGCTCTTCTGAAGGTTTCCCACCAAGCAATAGATGTTTCTGCTACTTCAGCAATGACTTTAGTTAAGGTCCTTTCCCAATTGAGAGGAGGAACATAGTATTTAACGACGAGGACTTCCACTTGTGTTTCTTCTGCAACCGTTAAATCAAGCAAGCCGCGTAACCTTTTTTGAATAACTTGTTCATAGAAAGTGACCACTGTTAGGCTGGCAGGAACAATCTCAAAAGTAGTGGGAGTTTCCCCCGCCATTTCCCCATCAATGGTAATGGCTTGGGGAGGATTAGTTGTTACTTGCACTTGTTTGGCTCGCAGATAGCCGATATGGTGGCTTTCTGTTGGTTGGTGAATCAGTCCACTTTCAAATAACTCGATCGCGTTGGCTAGGGCTTCTAGGGCATCACTGGGGGTGAGAATCGTCACGTCTAATAAACCATCGTCTGGCTTGGTTTGACCGACTCCCTGAGCCAAAATTGACGTAGGCGGGGCAATATTAGCCACCGTGACAGCAGCGGCAGAGACAGTAAATTTCTCATTTTCTGTGGTAATTTCCGCCGTAAAAGGTACGAGATTTTGTAAGCGGTCAAGTCCCGCTAAAATATAAGCCAGAATACCAAATTCGTTTTTTAATTTTCGATCGGCTTCCTGTACTGTTTCCGCCTCGAAACCAATACCCGCCAGCAGCAGCATGGCTCTGTCGTTACAGCGGGCTGTATCAATCGTCAGGGTCGCTCCCTGTAAAATGGCAATACAGGCTTCTTCGATGGTGGTGGGCAATCCTAATCCGTTGGCAAAAGCATTGGCTGTACCGCGAGGAATCACTGCTAAAGGGATGCCTGTGCCGATAAGAACACTCGCTACCTCCGAAACCGTTCCATCGCCTCCAGAAGCAATAATTAATTCAGTACCTTTTGCTATTGCTTCACGGGTCAGTTGTTCGGCTCCTACTTCTACGGAGGTGGGGTAGATAGCGAGAGCGATATGGGGTTCCAATAAGTCTTTGATCGTTGCTAGTTGTGCTTCGGCATTGCCCTGTCCTGAGACGGGATTAAAAATCAGGGAGGCACGGCGGAAGGCTCGCGCTCGCTTTAGCCTACTGCTGGGTTGCGGGATAATACTGGCAAACATGATTAGCGGCTAATGAGTGATTTGTTCAAAAGTGATTGAGTAGGTAGGTGTTAAAAGTTCTCAGACACCCCCCTTATCAAGGGGGGATTAAGGGGGGATCGGCACCCCCCTTATCAAGGGGGGCAGGGGGGATCGGCACCCCCCTTATCAAGGGGGGATTAAGGGGGGATCGGCACCCCCCTTATCAAGGGGGACAGGGGGGATCAGACGCAAAATCTATCTTCAATTTAATTATAACTACTTACTTATAAACTGTAATGATTGAACAATAGAGCGAGAAATTGAAATCCCTAAAGGGATCAAGTGACTATATCTCGTCGCTGCGAATACTATCAACCAAATTCTGTCGCATCTCTAGGAATTCTCGGGATAGCCGCAAAGAAGCCGGGGTTACCTCGTGGTCACGGTGGGCAAAAGGATTGACGATATCCTTAACCACGCGACCGGGACGAGCGTGGAGGACAACGATGCGGGTGGCGAGTAAGAGAGTCTCTTCCACGTCATGGGTGATGAAAAAGATCGTTTTCCCTGTTCTCTGCCAAATGCCTCTGAGATGGGTTTGGATCGATTCGCGGGTGAGCGCGTCGAGTGCGCCAAAAGGTTCGTCCATGAGAATAATCGCTGGTTCGGCGGCTAGGGTACGGGCGATCGCTGATCGTTGTTGCATCCCCCCGGAAAGCTGATAGGGGAAGAAATTCGCCGCTTCCGAGAGTCCCACCATCTCCAAAGTGGCGGATACCCTTTGTTTTCGTTCCCGATCGCTCACTCCTTTCATTTTTGGGCCAAATTCGATATTTTTGGCGATCGTTAACCAAGGGAACAGGTTAGGACGTTGAAACACGACCCCCACATCGGGATCAGGTTCGGTATGTCGTTTCCCCGCAACGGTGACCATTCCCGTCGTCGGCCGTTGGTAGCCAGCCAAGACCCGTAATAACGTCGTCTTACCGCACCCAGAAGAGCCTAACACGCAGACGAAATCTCCTGCGAACAAGCTTAGATTAATGTCCCGCAAGACTTCATTTCCTTCGCTACCTGAGCCGAAGGTAACACCGACGTTGGCTAGTTCGCAAACGCTCACTTCTCGCGTCAGGGTATCGGAGATAGTTTTCGGATCAAAAGAGTAACTCATGGATTTTCAGAAACTAGAGGGCTTTGGTAAGGAGGCTTTTTTGAAAGGTGGCCAGATCGGGCGCACTGGTGATTTTTTTCTGGCTGACCGCGAAATCTGCCGATTCCTTAAGGATTCTGGCGAAGTCACCCGGATTGTCGGTCGTCCCCAGATATTTCGGCGATCGCTGTTCGCTCGAATCCAACCAGATCAACTCTTTGACCGCGGCGGCCGTTTCCTCCGGTGTGATATTCAGTTCCTTAGCTAAAGCTTTGATCGCGTTTTCCGGATCGCTCCGGTATGTCTTAACCGCCTCATCCAACACGGCGATATATCGCTTCACCACCTCGGGGTACTGTCCGGCGAATTCCGTTCGCACCACCCCGAGATCCGCCGTGATAATGCCTTTTTGGGCGAGATCGGCCGAGGATATCAGTACCGTTCCCCCGTCTTTCTGGAGTTTACCGAGATTCGGTTGCCAGACGTAACTCGCGTCGATATCGCCCCGCTGCCAAGCGGCGACGATATCTGGGGGTTGTAGATCCAATATCTTCACGTCCTTCTCGGGAATATTTTCCAGCGCCAGTAGGGATTCCAAGGAGAAATGAGCAGTAGAACCGAAGGGAGTGGCCACTTTTTTGCCCTTGAGATCGGCGATCGACTTGATGCCTTTCTTCACGATCAACGCCTCCGCCGCGCCGATCACGTCGAGGATAAAATACACCTGATAGGGTAATCCACTGGCGATACCCACGCTGGCGGGAACCGTACCCAACGCCCCGAAATCGATTCCTTTTGCGGCGATTGCGGTGTTCACGTCCCGTCCCGAATCGAAGCTGATGTATTCTACCTTGGCATCAGGAAAGGCTTTGTCCGCCAGTCCCAAGGCTTTCGCGAGTAGTTCGGGATTGGGGATCACCTGATAGCCGATGCGGATTTTTTCCGGAAGTGTTCCGGTTGTGGGGGGGGACGGGTTAGAAGAACTCCCGGTCTTCTCGCTGACACAGCTAGAGACGACCAAAGGTAAGCTCGCGCCCAATAAACCTAACAATACTTCTCGACGTTTCAAACGCATAAGATATCTCGTTACAATCACTAAAAAAAACTCACGTGTCGCGACCAATCCAGGGCAATTGGGTTTTCTCTATCCAACGGATCACTGCGTCGATCGCTATGGCGACCAACCCCATGATGGTAATGCCGACGAAAATGACATCGCTGCGGAGAAATTTACTGGCATCAAGTACCATCCAACCGATACCCGAAGTAGCGGCGACCATTTCGGCCGCCACTAGGGTGGAATAGGAAACCCCGATCGCCGTTCGCAATCCGGTGAAAATTTCCGGCAGGCAGGAGGGGAATATGACATAGACAAATAACTGCCAGCCGGAAGCACCGAGGGATCGTGCGCCGTTGATCCGGTCGCTCGAAATCCGTTCCACCCCGGAAACCACCGCTAGAAAAAGTGGGGCGAAGGCGGCCAGGAATAAAAGGGCGACTTTCGACGGATTCTCGATGCCTAACCAGATGACTAACAGGGTGTAGTAAGCGAGGGGGGGTAGCGGTCGGTAGAACTCGATAATTGGGTCAAGGGCTGCTCGGATCAGTTTGGAGAAACCGCATAACATACCCAAGGGGATGGCGGTAACAGTCGCCAGCACTAGCGCCGCCATCAGTCGGTACATACTCTGAAAAAGATGATAGAGAAGCGAGTGGCCCTTGTAGCCACTTTGCAGAATATCGACAAACGCCGACCAAACCGCTGCAGGCGTTGGGAGAAACAGGGGATTGGCCCAGCCTAAAGACGTACTGAGATACCAGAGGGCGAAGATCAGCAGCACCGATCCCACAGAGATCGCTCGCTCCGGAGTCAGAAAACGATAGATCGGGGATTTTCGAGAAGGATTTCGGGTGGGTGTCCTTTCCGGTTTCAAAACCATACAACTCCCTCGCGGCTGATAGTAAAAGAGCGATCGTTTCTCGGAAAGAAATGATCGAACTACGGCTAATTTCTCTCGTGTCGCCTAATCACGAATTCGTAAAGTTAGCTAGTCCATCGAGATTTCATTATCCTAGGGCAAGCCGACCAAAAAAGTCAAGTTTGTTGATCAAAATAAACTCATATAATTTTGTATAAATTGTACTTGACAAAGATTTCTGGTGTTGCTGGTTTGAGATATAAATTTTCTTTTTTAGGATTTTAAAACCTAGACCTAGACTAGCTTTTGGCTGGGTGCAAGGTTGTCATTTATACCTTAATTCAGCAACGCTCAAAAAAGTAAACTGGCAGCCATGGATAATAACTAATGGAACGACCTAGCGAAGAGTCTGGATATCCTGACAAAACTTGCACCGCTCGGAAATTTGTGTCATACTCCTCGATCAATCAATCAATAAATACAGTATGCCTATCAACTTACTGTATTTAATTCGCGGTGAAGGAGTCTAGAAGTATGTTCGAGGGATTTCTAGTTCGATTATTTTCGGGTTCGGTTTTGGTAGGGATGGCCCTGGCGAGCGCGAATTCGTCGCGGGCCGAGGAAAAATTTTTAGAAAACCAGCCGCCGATGGCCCAGATCACTTCGGTTTCCCAATTGCGGGACGTATCGCCGAGCGCGTGGGCCTATCAAGCACTGCAACAATTAGTGGAACGGTACGGCTGTATCGTCGGCTATCCCGACAGAACCTTTCGGGGCGATCGAGCCTTAACGCGATGGGAGTTCGCCGCGGGCTTAAACGCCTGTCTGAACACGATCGAGCGGTTACTTCAGGAAAATGTAGCGATCGCCCGCGAGGATATCGTTCAGCTTAACCGATTGGCGGAGGAATTCGCCGCCGAGTTGGCGGCCTTGGGTGCCAGGCTCGACAATCTCGAACAGCGCACCGCTTTTCTAGAAAATCATCAATTCTCGACGACGACAAAACTGAAGGGAGAAGTAATCTTTGCCCTGACCGACGCGTTCCAAGGTTCGATACAGGGAAGTAACCTTGTGTTTCAAGATCGGGTTCGTCTATCCTTGGAGTCTAGCTTTACTGGAAAAGACCTCTTAACCGTCCGATTGGCGGCCAGTAGTGCGACCCGATTGCAACTCCCCGGATTCCCCAATAACGCCCAGGGCAACCAAACCTTTAACCTCCCGGCGGGGAACGGCAACGATATCGTCCTCGACTGGCTCGCCTACGAGTTTCCCGTGGGCGATCTGTACGTCTATCTCCCGGCCTATAGCGGTCGCTGGTGGGATTTCGCCCCGACCCTCAACCCCGTGATCGGGGGAGGGACGAACGGCCGGAAAGCCCTCAGTATCTTCGCCCAATTCAATCCCGTCTATACCCTCGGCGGGGGTTCGGGAGTCGGTCTAAATTACAACATCGGCAAACAGTTTACCATCAGTGCCGGCTATCTGGCGGGAGACGATACATCGGGAAATCCCAATCCGGGAAACGGTTTATTTAACGGGGAATATAACACCCTGTTCCAACTAGCTTGGTTGCCCGGCGCGAACGCGGGTATTGCGCTCACCTACGTCCACGCCTATCAACCGGACGGACCTCTCTTCGACTTCGGCACGGGAGGGGCGAAAATCGGTACGGCTCCCGCGAACGCGCCCTTTAGCGGGCCGGTTTCCTCGAACTCCTACGGGGTTTCGGGTTTCTTCCAGTTTAACCCCTACGTCATTCTTAACGGTTTCTTCGGTTACACCAACGCCCGAAGGACTAGCGGTTCCGGTAGTGCCGATATCTGGTACTACGCGCTAGGACTCGGCTTTCCCGATCTGGGGAAAGAGGGAAATTTAGGCGGTCTCGTGGTGGGCGCAGAGCCGTATCGGGGAGATACTAGCCCGAACGATCTCTCGCTCCATCTGGAGGCGTTTTATAAGTACCAATTGACGAAGAATATCTCGATCACGCCGGGGGTAATCTGGATCACCGCGCCTAACCAGGATGCGGGAAATCCCGACGGGATCATCGGGACAGTCAGAACCACGTTTACTTTCTAAAAATCCCGTTATCACCACATTTGCTCTTGCATTTTTCGTATTTAAGTCACCGATCTGAGGCGGTGAGAACTAGGAACTGGAGGATAAATCTATGGGTTTCAACTATTTCAATATTCAACCGATCGCCGGGCGAATTGGAGCCGAGATCGTTGGCATCGATCTGAGTCAAAATCCGAGCGATGATCTAATCGCGGAGATCCGTAAAGCGTTGATTCAATACAAAGTTATTTTTTTTCGACAACAAACCTTAGACGAAAAGGGTCACATCGCTTTTGCCCGTCGTTTTGGCGAGTTGACAAAAGCTCACCCCACCGTACCGGGTTACTTAACGGATTACCCTGAAATTTTTGATTTAGATTATCGGCGACACCATGCCTATACGGATCTTTGGCATACCGACGTTACTTTTGTAGAACGACCGCCCTTAGGCTCGATTTTGCGTGCGGTTATTATTCCGCAATATGGAGGGGATACGATGTGGGCTAATACGGTGACAGGATATGAAGATTTGCCACCCCATTTGAAAGCCTTAGCTGAGCATCTGTGGGTTGTTCATACCAATCACTCGGATTATGCCGCTTCTACGGTTGATATTTCCCAAGCCAAAAGGGATTACGCCAAGGTTTTCCAATCGACAATTTATGAGGCTATCCATCCGGCGGTGCGCGTTCATCCTGAATCCGGTGAGCGATCGCTGGTGTTAGGATCCTTCGCCCGTCGGATTCAAGGACTTTCTTCAGAGGATTCTTTCGATACCCTAAAACTTTTGCAATCCTACGTCACTCGTCCGGAAAACACGGTACGTTGGCGTTGGCAAGTGGGGGATATCGCTTTTTGGGATAATCGTTCTACCCAGCATTACGCGATTGCAGACTATGGCGATCGCCCCCGTCGGGTGCAACGGATCACCATCGTGGGCGATGTTCCAGTCAGTATTGACGGGCAGCGTGGTGGTGTGGTTACGGGAGACGTTAGCGATTATATTCCCGGTTCCCAAAACAAAGACAGCGCTTGACTAAACTGACTCAAACCTATTCATTGGCTTGAGCGACAGGGATTGTAGAATCTCCTCGGCGAGATTAGCAGCCTGCACCCGGATTTCGGGAACGGCAATGGATTCCCAAAGATTGCCATTGCGTAGCGTTCCCAACGTATAAAGCCGTTGGGAAACATTTCCCCCAGCATCAATGAGGGCACCATTGGGGGCAGTGTCGATACCAATTGACACTGGGCTAGGGCGGAGTAGCCCTTGTTGTTGTAGGTTTACCAGCAAGGGGTGTTGGCTATAGTGAGAGTTTGAGCCGGTGCAGTTGACAATCCGATTGACCTGAAAAAAGAGATCTCTGTGGCTGCCCCGTTCCCGAACTGTCACCGCCACCCGATCCCCCAACTGCTGGCAGCTTTGAATCCGCCCGGCATAATATCTCAATTGACCGGACTGCACGGCTGCATTGAGATTCTCAGCAATTTCCGGCGCGATTCGATGGCGGTGAACTTCCCAGTAAGCCTTGACGTGGCGCAGAAATCGCTCCTGTTCTTTTAAGGGCAGTGCTTGCCAGAGTTCTGTCGTGAGCGGACGCAGGGCATCAAATACCGCCCGCCAGTTTTGCCCCTGTGCCTGAGCAGATCTCACTTCTTGGCGCACTAAGTGGAGTAATCCTCGCGTTGTTTTTGGCGCAGTCTCTAGGTCAATAAAGGCAGGATAAGGGGAAGTCCCTTGGTGAGAGTGGGGGCTCAATCCGTGGCGCGAGACGGCATGGATCTGTCCCTGGAATCCTTGAGAGCGCAAGGCAACCACTACATCAGCCATCGTCAGTCCGGTTCCCACCAGCAATAGCGAATCTTCTGGATTTAAGCCGTAGGTTGCCTCAGCCGACCAACCATGCCGGGCATAGCGATCGCGGTTCGACAGCAGGGCAATGGGTTTTGGCCAAGAGGCGGGAAAATTGCCCAATGCCAGCACTACCTTCTGCACAGACAAACACCGGCCGCTGCTCAGATAGACCTTTGTATAGTTGGGGAGCGTTTCGATGGCGATCGCTCGCTCGACGATTTGCTCTAACTGTATATAAGCCGGAGCTTTCTCCCTTGCTTCCTTCAAGAGCGCCTGCACGTAATCTCCATAAATCTGGCGCGGCACGAAGGTGGATGCTGTCACTTGTTCCTGCCCGTTCTGATGCAGCCAGTTCAAGAAGTGTGCCGGTTCATCGACAAAGGCACTCATTTTGCCAGCCGGTACGTTCAGTAGGTGACAGAGAAATTGTGTTTGGTAAGCGACTCCTCTTCCTAATTGCGGGTTGGGTTCAATTAACTTGATGGTCAGTGGTACAGCGGCGTTTCGTAGGAGATTGGCTGCCACCAGAGAACCGCTGAAACCACCGCCGATAATAGCGATCGCTGATTGGGAAACAGTCACATCGGTCATGTCCTTGTCCTGTATTATACTTCATGCAAGATTGTATTATGATTCATTTAGAATACAAAGACAAGGCTGCGATGCCACGGGGCGGCTACATCTAAATTGACATCCTCGCCGCCGTAAAACGGACGGCGATTCCCAAACCTCACGATTTGGGTTTCTGCTTCTTTCCCGAAGGATTTTTCGCACCTGCCTTAACAGATTTACTCTGTTCTGGTCTTATGGTCGCTCTACAGACTGA
>NZ_JADBVM010000220.1:0-36320 GCF_020244875.1 Microcystis sp. M44BS1 | reverse complement strand
ACTCAACCCAGTTTTGGAGGCTATTTTTTTCTCTCTTATCTTGGCTCAAAAACCCTATATATATGGGCGCACGGATTCCCATTATACATAAAGTCTAAAGCAAGTCTCGCCATTTGTCAAGGGTTTTGAGAAAAAAAATCGAGCCGATTTGAGAAGAGGGAACAGGTATTGGGCTGGAATTGGCGAGGATAGCCCCAAACCAGTGGTAAATAGCCATGATCAGTCAATCTCAATTTTTCTGGGGAACTTTGAGAGTAGCTAAGGAAAAGAGATTAATTTAGCCACAGTGTCCACGGTTTGCTGGCGACAGGTGCGACCATCGGCTAGGGTTCTTTCACCGTCCATATAACCCATAACCCCGTTATGATGGGTAGGTCCCAGGGAGATAATCTTGATAATGCCGAGACGACGAGCTTGATTCCAGTAGGAAAGCCAAGCGATCGGCCAGCGTTCGGGAAAAATCGTCCGACCGATCGGTTCTACCGTATCCCGTTCACCGACTAAATGATAGAACCGATCCAACTGCAAAAAACCGACATTGCCGCTAAAAACCCCCCCTAGAGAAATCATTTCGATGGGTACTTTCAAGAATTTTTTGAGATAGATAATTGCACCCAAGGAAACCTGAGCGCCGCCACTATAACCGATAAAAGTAATTGGTATCTTACTGGCCAAGGGATAATCATTGTGTAGTAATGCCTCAAGAATCACTCCCGCCGAACCCTGATTAAAAATTGGTCCGTAGCGATCATCGGCCGAAACCACGATCTTAAATAAATTCCGCAGATTGATTAAAGCCATTACACCGTTATGCCCTTTCTGACCGTTTGTTTCCACCCATTGCCAGAAACCGGCTAGAGGGCGCTCGGAATCGGTTAAGGCGCGATTAGTGGTGGAATAGGGCATAATATTGCCAACGATCCGCACTTGCGCTGGTAAAACCCCGTATAGTTCGGCCAGAAAATTTTGGGCGTAGGGTTTCAAGCGAGTGGACTCCTGACATATCCCGTCGAGATAGACGATATAACGCTGCACTTGGTGTTGGGGTGGTGCTAGTTGCTGCCAGGGTTCCTCGGCATAGACGCGACTGGGACTGTACCAACCGGCCCACCAACCCAGGGCCTCTAGAGGCGAGGTCAGTGCTTCTAGAAATAAACCCAGGAACAGTAATAATAGACTAGATCCGATCAGATCGAAGGTCAGTCGCACGGCATCATCAAGGGCCAAAAATCCTTCCTGTAGCCAAGTTTTGGCGGGAGAAAATAGGAGAATTAAACATAAACCTAAAAAACCTAGCCCCACATATTCTAGAACTGTTTTGAGATTTTGAGTTTTTATTACTTCTAAATGATGACCGATTCTGAGAAAATTTTTACTAATTGGTGAGATAAAAAGAGACATTTCCGTGAGATAATTGTGCCAAAGAGCCTCGTTTTTCGTCTTTTCTTCCTCTGTTTCCTCGCCGGTATCTTTTTCTAGGTCTTCTGGTTTGATTCCCGAATCAACAATTTTTTGCAAGTGTTTTTTATCGATCACTAATTCGACCCCTAATAATTTTTCTGTCAGCCAATGGACAGCAAAAATAAAGGGATAACCGATAGTTCTCTGGAAAACTAAAAGGACAAGAAAACCTAATAAAGAGGCGATGAAAGCATGAAGTAAAGAAATATTGAGGAGAACGGTTAAACCCACGGCCAGGGCTGCCACACTCCAGAGGATTAATAAAATATAAATCGCCCGACCAGCGTAGGGAAGAGCGATCGCTAATCCGAAGATAAAGGGTGCGTAACTAAATCCTAGGGTACTGGCCACCTCAAATAGACGGGTATCACCCCGAAATAAGAGGATAGTAACTAGCCAAAGTCCAGCGGCCCAAATGCCAAAATTAAAAGCGTAGAGAATAGAAGTAATTAATAAACTAAAAATAAAGCGGCTGGGGGGAATCCGGTTAACAAATAAGACAAAACTTTGTCCGATCGCCTCGGAAACACTAGCGATAAAGACAACGATAATCGCTTCTTCCAAACCAAAGCGCAGGGATTTAATGGTGATGAAGGCCCGGGGATCGAGAACTAGTACACCGAAAAGGGTCGGCCAGGAAGGGGCAAGAAATAAAAGCAGCAATCCAGCGATTCCTAGTAATCCCAAAAGAGCCAAGGCTTGAATCAGTTGTTTCACGGGCGTTGTTAAAGTTAGATCGGTTAATTTTGAGAAGGTCAGAGCGGGCGGTCGCAACGCGCTCGCTACGCGAGATCGAGGTTTACCGGCGGCTAGTTTGTCCGCCGATACTTAGGATCATTGAAGATGGAAAAAAATCAAATATCATCTTAAGTGAACCGATAATTTTCTCCGGCTCCGCTGAAAATCCTTGATTCTGTCCTATCCATAATAAACTCATTCTCCGATGACAAAACCTATCCGCGCCCAATCACCGCTAAAATTTCTCGCCCCCCATTTTAACCCCTTGGTCTTGGCGGCAATTTATCGGCTGTTGCCCTTCTATTTGCGATCGCAATGTCAGATTGAGCGGGTGGAAGGGGAAAATAGCGAAATTCTCGTCGATTGTTACCGCCGTTTCCAAGCTGGACAGTTGCGGTTTCTGCTTGCCTATCGTCATTCCAGCACTAACGACCCCCCCTCCTTGATCCATTATCTTCATACCAACCTGCCTAAAATAGCTGCCAATGAGGGAATAAGTTTAAATAAGCCAGTTTTTGGCTATTTTCTCTACGATAGAGGGATTCCCCTCTGGGCAGGTCCAGTGGCTAATTGGCTCTTACCGGCGATCGGTGGCGTTCCCGTGATCCGCGGTCGTCCCGATTTCGGCTGTTTGCGTACCCTGCGCCATCTCTATGTTCGCGGGCAATTTCCCTTGGCCATTGCGCCGGAAGGCTATACCAACGGTCACGGCGAACTGGTCAGTCGTTTAGAATTGGGCTGCGCTCAAACCAGTTTTTGGTGTGTCGAGGATCTGGTGGCAGCGGGGGAGAATCAGCAGGTGTCTATTGTCCCCATCGGTGTGAGGTATCAGTATTTAGAAAATCCCTGGCCGAAGATTTGGCAACTCTGTCGGGCGATCGAGCGCGAATGCGGTTTTCCTCCGGGAGATGGGGCCAATCGGCAATTAGAAAACTCTCTCTCATCGAGGGAATGGAATCCAGAGCAGCAATTGACCCCAGAGGAAGAGGCCCTACTCTACCCGAAACTATTGCGTATTGCTGAATATTTATTAGAACAAATGGAAAGTTTTTATCGGCGTTTCCATACCGCCATTCAGTTAGAGGAACAAGCGGCAAAGTTAGCCAATTTGAGTCCGATCGAGGGATTAACCCTGCGTTTACAGGGATTGATGGATGCAGTATTAAAAATGTTGGAGGGATATCTGCAAATGCAGCCCCATAGCGGTCGCAACGCGCTCGCTACGCGAGATCGCAATTTGATCGAACGCGCCCACGATATCGAGGATACGGTCTGGGATTGGATCTATCGTCGGGACGTGGACATCCAAACCCTCTCGGACGTGGAAAGAGGTTTGGCGGATCTAGTCGCGTCGGAAGCGCATCAACATCTCTGGCACATGAGATGGGTGGAGAATTTTGTCGTCGTCACCGGCCATTATTTACAAAATAAACCCACCGCTAGAAGGTTTGCAGAGACTTTATTGATGATCAATGCCCTGATTCATGAAATTACGGGCAAAGGCCAAGCTCGGCCAGCAATTGCACCACAAAAGGCGATAATTACCGTAGCAGAACCCCTCGATGTGACGGCACGCTGGCACAGCACCTATCAACGGGACGGGGCAGCCAAAAAACAAGCGGTGCGAGAATTAACTAGCACCTTAAAAAAATCTTTAGAATCGATGACAAACCCTTGACATTAGGAACTAAATATGATAGGAAGACTAGGAACTTTACCCACGATCGCCGTTATCAGCGTCATCGCGATCATTCTTTTGCTGAATGTCTTGGTGGCTTGGTTTCACTATAATGCTCTGGCAGTTCTCCCCCCCGAACATCGCCGGTTTGCACCAGTATGGATGTGGTTGATGATCATCCCGATTGTTCACACGGTTTTTATCTGGATTATCTCAGCTTTCAAGCTACCAGCATCCTATCGCTCCGCTCTAGGAGAAAATGCCCACCGGTTTGGTAGTTGTAATCAGCGTCTGGGATTAGCTTGGGCGATCGTGGCCACTACCCTATTTTTACCCGTAGTTGATATCCTCAGTTTTGTGGCCTATGTGGTTTTAATGATTATCTATTGGCAGAAACTCAACAAAATGCAGAAATATCTCCTACAGAAATAATCTTTCAGCCACTGGCCTGTAATTGCTAATCTTTGCTTCTCCTCTCATCTCTTACTTTCCCGAATGAGCATTGCCAAATTAATTGTCTTGATCGTCGCTCGATTTTTTCCGGGAGCAATTTTCTATCAACCCACAGGAGAGAAAATTATCGCCCTTACCATCGATGATGCACCCACCCCCAACGATCCCGAAGGAAAATCCACCGATCGCATTTTAGCAGCGATCGCGGCTCATAATCGAGAAAAGGCCAGTCCAGCAACCCCCGTCAAGGCGACTTTTTTTCTGATCACAGGACACCTGCAACCCAATTCCACCTTGATTGAGTGCCTAATCGCCCAAGGTCACGAAATCGCTAATCACGGCACCCAAGATCTCCGCACCAGTCAACTGGCTGCCGACGCTTTTGCTAGTCAGTTTCGGGAAGCTAACGATATTTTAAGTCGTCTTGCCGGTCAAGCACCGCGCTGGTATCGTCCCGGTCAAGCCTTCTATAATCAATCTATGCGCTCGTTTTTGCGGAAATTCCCCGGCTACGAGTCCCGATTTGCTCTCGCTTCCATGATTCCTTTAGATACCAGAAAAGGAACGAATCATCCTCAATTTACCACTTGGTATATCTCGCAATTTATTTTCCCCGGGGCGATTTTAGTGCTTCACGGTGGTTCCCCCGAAAGAGATGAGAATACGGCGATCGTGCTGAAGAATTTATTAGCGAAATTACACGATCGAGGTTATCAGGTGGTGACTCTCAGCCAATTAGTTGATCACAAACGTTAAGTAGGGTTTGCGGCAAAAAGTTTTTCCTGGGGGCAGGGTGTGACCCCCCCAACCCCCCCCGACATCGGGGGGGTTGGGGGGGTGTAGGGTGTAGGGTGTGGGGTGTGGGGTGTGGGGTGTGGGGAGTTTTCTCAGTGAACTGATAACTGATAACTGATAACTGATAACTGATAACTGACTTCTAACCCCACCAACAAACTTTTTCAGCAGACCCTAAATACACTAATATTGACATTCTCTAATCCGTACTACGAAAAGTATTGCCTAAAAAATACGGATGTTTATTGCCAGAGTGATTGCCCTTGTCTATAAATTGACATACTACTACTATGCTACTTAGTGAAGTGCGGAATGTGGGTCTTAACTAAGAAAAGGTGCGATATCGATGGGGAACCAATCTCCGTCTAATACTTGTTCGAGAGTTAATATAGACTCTAGGGGAATTGTATTTTTATCGACAATTCTCCCATCAATTAGGGTTTGTCTTGCGTCTGAATAGGCTTCCCCAAAGGAATTAAGGGCATGATTTTTCAGTGTTGGGGTTTTCATCTTTTTTTTCAGTTGCACTCGAAAAGCGGCTATCTCTCCTAGCCAATGACGCGCGTTTCGTTCTCTTTCCGTTGTCCAATAACTCAGTTTTAAAAGATGAATTAATAGTTGAGTTAATAAACTTTCGACAGCTTGGCGCTCGCTTTTTCCCATGCACTCTACTTCCTCGATCAGATTTTCCCAGTCCACTCTGTTAAACTCTTTTCGCTTTAAAAGTTCGGCGGTTTTTTCTGTCCAGAGAACAAAATCTTCCTCGTAGAGAACGGAGAGCGATAGCGGGGTTTGTGCGGTCATAATAGATTTCTGGCGTTGCTGATTTGTGATAGGAATCTTGTTGTGTGGGGTTTTTAAAACCTAGAGCCAAAGTAGCTTTTGCATAGAATGCACGGTTGGCATTCATAGCTTGAGTCAGCAACACCGCAGAAAAATTAATTCTGACTCAAAAATAAACTGGGCAATCCGATAAGATTATCTTGCTTAAAAAAGATCGAATTTTGTTGTCGCAATTTACCGATTAATCTTGTTACTGTTACTCTGGTAGTGCCGATGGCGCTGGCAATTTGAGCGTGAGTTAGGGGATAGGGAAGATAATAGCCTTCTAGACAGGGTTGACCGTATTCTTCCAATAATAGAACCAAGAACCCCATTAATCGATCGAGGGAGCGTTTTTGACCGAGAATACTCAACCAAAATAACTTACGCTGGTATTGATGGCGAAAAGTTTCCATAATAGCCGATCGCAATTGCGGCCATTGTTCTAGGTCTTCCCAGTATAACCAGACTAACTCAGTCTCGTCTAGATGAGCTTGGGCTTGTAATTGAAAGGGAAATTGAGAAACAATCTCAAAAGGTTGACCTGCACCCACAAAACCGAGAAATACTTCCTCACTATCGGCAATAGGTAGTTGACGGGGGGATTTTTGGTCGATAACGTTAACTTGTGCCTTACCAACAATACGAATCGCCCCAGATTCGACAAAGTATAACAGTCCGGGGCGTGTGGCGACTTTTTCATCTTTGGCAAAGGTATGGTTACGATAATGGGATTTTGCCCAGTTAAAGATTTCTGTTTCTTGACCGATTAAGGGTATAAAATCCGACGAAGGAACCGAAGAAGACATTAAAATTAATAACCCATTGGGGCGTTGAGGGAACTGTAAACTAATGTAACAAAAAATTTCTGCGATTGGGGGGGTCTTGTGGCCGCTAGATGCTTATTGGCAATAATCCCTAAAAGTTGCGGGGATTGAGCAGATAGGAGAATTATTAAGTATTCTTAACAGAACACCCGCCCCAATGTTACAAAAGCGAGATAATCACCTTATCTATTCTTAACTTTTTCTCGCTTTTCTGGGGACTATGGCATAAGATAGGATGCGTGACTATTAGTTTTCTATCTATGATATAGCGTTTCTCTTAAAGATGAAGTATAAATAAATTTGGCATTATCTCTTGGCGACCAGCTACTGTTAACCGTTCCCTGTTCCCTAAAACCAGATACTTCGTACCTCACTATTAAGATAACTGTTATAGATGATAGTTGATAGATAATTTAAATTTATACTTTTCCTTAAAAACTTCGGTCAAACTTGTATGAATAGCATTAGACAAAAAGTGGAATCCCTCTTGAATCAATTACCGGATGATTGTTCAATTGAAGATATTCAGTATCATTTATACGTTCTGGAGAAGGTGCGTCAAAGTTTGAGCGCGGCTTCTCTAGAGAATACAATCCCCCAAGAAGAAGTTGAGGGTCTTTTAAACAAATGGCTGATCGAGTGAATTATCGCCTTGTCTGGTCGCCCAAAGCAATTGAAGACGTGGATGCGATCGCATCTTATATTAGTCGAGATTCCCCGTCCTACGCGGCGGCCGTCGTGCGTCGAATTCTTGATATAAGCTATTCTTTAGAAAATTGTCCCCTAGAAGCGAAAAAATGCGCCGAATTTAGCGATGATACCATCCGAGAAAAGTCTGCCTATGCCTACCGTCTGATCTATCAAATTCAAGGGGCGGTAGTTATTATAGCGGCGATCGTCCATAGTAAGCATTTCTTGGATTGATCGAGTCAGTGGTCAGTTATCAGTGATCAGTTATCAGTTATCAGTGGTCAGATTTGAGTTTTCAATTTACTGTTTACTGTTTACTGATCACTGAAAAGTCCCCCACCCCCCAATTTTGAGCCTAATTCCCGCTTAATCCGGTTGAGAATCGAGGTTTCGTCGAGGGAATCGAGAATACTGGCTACCACTGCCTTCGGGCCATCGGGTCCCCAGGTGGCCCCATTAGCGAGATAGGTTTTCGTCACTTGGCCGATCGCGTAACAGGATACACCGGCAACCCCCGCTTGAGTCAGGGCGATCGAAGTATAGGGAAGGAGAGAAATGCCGCCAGTGGCAGGAATCGAGAGGCCGAGTAGTCCTTTGAGGGAACTTAAGCCCAAAACCGCTAAAAATTCGCTGGCACTAATGCCACCCATATTGAGGGCAATTTTTTGTAAAAGAGCGATCGCCCCCTGACGAGTTAAATCGATGCCGTATAAGCGAGAAAGAGCGAGAATCATGGCTAGATCGATAACTGCTCCCGTCAACAGATCCAACACCGTCACCGGATTGAGAGCGATCGCCGATGCTTTGATCATCACTGCTTTTTGAATCAATTGATTAGCACCGCGATCACGGATAGCCATTTTGCGGGCGACAATTTGCTCGTTTACCTCGTCCGCATACAGCATAGAATTGAGTGCTACGAGGGATTTACCCTCTCGCTCTAGAATTTCCAAAATTTTGAGTTTCAGGGCTTCTATCTGGGGGTTTCCCCGAAATCGTTGCGTTTTTAGCCGCCCATCCTGCCCTTTAACCGTCTCCGCCAAGAGGGGAGAGGCTGCCACCATAACAATCTCATCGGGGGAGAGTAATTCTTTCACCCGTTCTGAGGCGATTTTCTCATAGATAGCGAGGCGATCGACTTCCGGATACTGATCGATTTTATTAAAGACCAAAATCATCGGTTTTCCCGCTTCCCGCAACTTGGCCAGGGCGGAAAATTCCACTTTGGTCATATCACCAGAGATGATAAAAAGGATTAAATCCACCTGCTGCGCCACCTGACAGGCGAGAATTTCCCTCGTTTGCCCATCTACCTCATCAATACCGGGAGTATCAAGCAATTGCACCTGAGCATTACCCTGGCCGTTCAGGGTCAGACGCTCTAGATTAGGGAAAGTATCATCGCTGCTTAACTGCCAATTTACCCCTTTAATGGTGCGGGTAACTCCGTGTAGAGGACCGGTTGTAAAGATTTCTTGACCGACCAGAGCATTTAAAATCGAGGATTTTCCCCGGCCCACCAGACCAAAAGCGGCAATTTGAATCAGGGAGCGATCGAGTTTTTCTAGCAGGGCCACTAGGCGATCGATCTCCGCTTCTAGACCAATTTTCTCGATCGAGGTAAGATCCAGACGCTCAACGAGTTTGCCCAGAGAATTGCGTGCCTGATTATAGTTGAGTTCTTCTTGAATAGTGCCGACACCTCGAAGCGCTTGTTCTAGGTCTTCGGTATTCCAAGCTCGATCGAGGAGCGGGTCAGAGGTCATTTCAGTTATCGGTTATCAGTTATCAGTTATCAGTGATCAGTGATTAAGTGGGTGGGTGTTAAAAATTGTCAGACACCCCCCTTATCAAGGGGAGATTAAGGGGGGATTAAAGGGGGAACCATCTTCAATTTAATTATAACCAGCTACTTTATTAAGGATAATCAGGATGAGTGTCATCTACGACTTGGAACACATCACCACCTATCATTATCGTAAACCGGTAACTTTTGGGGAACATCGGGCGATTTTTTTGCCTAGTGCCGGTCACGGTGAAAGAATTATCAGTTATTCTGTGGAGGCGAATATTGCCGCCAAAACGCGCTGGACTATGGATACTCTATCTAACAACGTGGTAGAGCTTGAATTCGCTGAAGCAGCCTCAGAATTAATCGTTACCTGTCGATTACGGGCGGAACATTTTGGCTTAAAAGCGATCGCTGATTTTCCCCTCGCTCAACGGGCGATCGAAATTCCTGTCCAATATACCCCCGATGAATGGTTAGATCTGGTGGTGTTTATGCGTCCCCACGCCGAGGATGCCGACGGCAGCTTGGCAGCTTGGGCCAAAAGTTTTGTAGCGGGGGACCAAGATAATACCCTCGATGCCATGGCAAGAATGATGGCGGCTATCAAAGATAATTTTACTTACCAATCCCGGGAGAGTGAAGGAACTCAATCCCCCGGAGAAACTCTGCGGCTAAAGTCGGGAACTTGTCGCGATTATGCTTGGTTAATGATCGAAGCTTTGCGAAGATTGGGTTTAGCCTGTCGTTTTGTCAGTGGCTATCTCTACGATGCTGCCCTCGACGGTGGTGAAGTGGGGATGACTGGCTCTGGTGCTACCCATGCTTGGTTACAGGTTTATCTACCGGGGGCAGGTTGGCGTAATTATGATCCGACTAATCAAATTACCGCCGGCTTTGATTTAATTCGAGTGGCGATCGCTCGTCATCCCGGTCAAATCATACCTCTTTCCGGTTCTTGGTTTGGTGATGCTGATGACTTTTTGTCGATGGATGTTAAAGTGACCATTCGCAAGCTGGGGACGCTGCCAGATTTTGATCCGAGGGAATAGGTTGAATTATCGGGTTTTTCCTTGACTGGCGATCGCGGAAAACGGGTTTCTCGGGGAAACCCGTTTTCTACTCATGCAATAAAGCGAAGATTGCCGTTAGGTTCTAGCATTTTTATCGATTTTTGTCAAGATATATTTGACACAATTTATTAGAAAAAGGGGTTCTTTTAGAAACCCTTTTTCTGCTTTCCAACTAATCCTATTTGACCTAATAGGTAAGGATAGTCCAGCAACAGCCGCTGCCAAAACAAACCCAAACTAAATAACCCCGTTTCCAACTAATCCTATTTGACCTAATAGGTAAGGAACACCCCTTGCAAAGTCTCATACTTTTCTAAAGTCTAGTAAAGAAATACATTAAATGTCAAGCCGTCCTCAAAGGACATTGTAGCCAATCTTCATTTTTTTCGATTGTACCACTGCCTTTACTTTTCAGATAAATTAAATCGCCGTAGTTTTCAATACTCTCATCATTAAGATTAATTTTATGGGAATAAACATCGATGGCTATAGTTACTCTATCTTGACCTTTTTCGGTGACAACAAGCTCAAATTTTTCGCTCTTTGGGTCTGTGATCGCTAATTTACAACAAAGGATAATAACTATCAGAATATTTATTATATTGAAAGATTTTTACTCCTTCGGTAGCGAGAATAGTGCCGACCATAATAGCGACGCTAATCGGACCGATATAGGCAAGATAAATAATAGTATTTGGGGAGTTTTTTTCTTAAGTTTCTCTAGATTATAGCGTAGTATTTGCAGAAAAGCTTTCAGCATTTCTTGATCATAAATATCACAGGAGTAGTTAAAAATTAAATCTGTTTCGCTAATATTAAGATACTGGTCAAGATTATTTTGATGATCTTTGTATTTATTTTCTGTTTCGATGATATTAAAAAGCGATTGCAGAGCTTTATTACTATCGGCAGGATTAGCAATATTAATCACTATCGGTAGAGGAATTGCTCGATGTTTATAGAGTTCGTATTTCTGAGATTCTCGCCAGATACCGATGATAACTAGAGCTAAAGTAATCAGAAAAATTAGATCATATCCCTGACCAAATTGATCGGCAATTAGTGCTAAAATAGCGGCGATGGCTAATGCTGTATTGGTGAAAGGATTAAAGATAATATTATAGGGATATTGACGCAGATTACTCAGGACATTTTTAAGAGATTTCAGCATAATTTTACTAGAGATTTAGGGCATAATATCGAGAAGACACAGAGACAATTCGGGAAAAACTGCCGAACTAATGCGCTCATAAAGACGATATAATTTTTGTTGATATTCATCACCTTCTAGCTGATAAATAGTCAAAGTAGGCTGTTTGGGTTTACCGATAAAAGAGATGCCACCCAATCCACGAAAATCGACAATCCAATATTCAGCAATACCCAAAGATGAGTATTCTTCAACTTTGCGTGCATAATCATCTTGCCAATTATTACTAACCACTTCTACCACTAATTTAATTGCTTGGGAGCTAGTTAAAATTGGTTGTTTTTCCCAGAGAGGTTCGGTGCTGAGAG
This sequence comes from Microcystis sp. M44BS1, assembly GCF_020244875.1. Lineage (NCBI taxonomy): Bacteria > Bacillati > Cyanobacteriota > Cyanophyceae > Chroococcales > Microcystaceae > Microcystis > Microcystis sp. M44BS1. The sequence continues at coordinate 24,476 of NZ_JADBVM010000220.1, read as the reverse complement.
CCACTTCATCTAAAATGATGACATCGGGACGTAAAGCAGTAGCTTGACCGGATTCTGGACGGAGCAAACAGTTTTTAGGAATTGTCCAGGGTAAATGTAATCGAAAAATTTCTCCCCACAGTCTTCCTGCGATTTTTCCCGCTACGGATTCCTGAGGTCCAGTGGGTTCCATGTCTCGCAACTCCCCGTCAATTAATTGATAGCGTGGGTCATCTCCATACTGAGTCAAAAAATGTTCAAAAGTGAATAATTTAGGAGATAGGTAGGTCATGATTTTTATCGGATTAGACCTAAAACTTGTTGTTGTTATCTATGATACTAATGACTCGCCAGAATCGGAGGATTTTTGGGGTTAAAAAATCCTTAAAAAAACTCCCACCCCCGCTACCTTCCTTAATAAGTAGCTAGACAATTAATTAGGGAGGCACAATTATTTGTAGGATGGGTTAGCGGTAGCGTAACATAATCGGGCGTTGGGTTTCATGCTTCAACCCAACCTACGTTCTCCCACCCCCGCTACCTTCCTTAATAAGTAGCTAGACAATTAATTACAGATAATTACTTAAGCAAAATTAATTACACATCCAGAGGCGGAAACTGTACGCTAAAGTAGTAGAAAGGGTCAATCCTCAAGAGGATGATGAGCGCTTCTATGGGATTTCCGAAGAAGCTGTCTCTAGATTGTTGGTGATGGGAGGTTCTCCTCCTCAACCACCCCCAAATCTCTACATCATCTAGCTTGTCCCCTAACTCTTGGTTGAAAATCGATGCAGTCTCTCCCCGACCTAAAACCCCGATTCTCTGGTTAGATGTGTCGATTACTCTCCCAGTCAGGGTTCTACCCTTTGGTATCGGGACTTTTACCCCCCCCAGTACCACCTTTTTGGAGATGCGTCGATTTGGGGGTCTGTCTTCCCCTCTCGATGAGACTTTCCAAGGGGTACTCCTTACCTATTAGGTCAAATAGGATTAGTTGGAAACAAGGTCGTTTCAGAGACTTTACCCTCAATCGCTTTCAAGACTCCTTACCTATTAGGTCAAATAGGTAAGGTTGGAAACTAATTAGCGGGTTCTCGATCGATTAAAGTAATTTCTTTACCTTACCTATTAGGTCAAATAGGATTAGTTGGAAACGGGATATAAGAGGGATTCATGATATTAAGAAGAGCCTTTACCTTACCTATTAGGTCAAATAGGATTAGTTGGAAACTCAAAACCAAACACGGCGGCTAAAAGTCTCATATTTCCTTACCTATTAGGTCAAATAGGATTAGTTGGAAACGTACACTTAATTTCGCCATTTATTTTTACCTTTTGATCCTTACCTATTAGGTCAAATAGGATTAGTTGGAAACGGAGAAGGATCAGGGGCATAAATCGTGGTAGTAATCTGATACCCTTACCTATTAGGTCAAATAGGATTAGTTGGAAACATCATCACAGGCAATCCAGTGGATGCTTTAAGAGACCTTACCTATTAGGTCAAATAGGATTAGTTGGAAACAATACGAATGGCCGTATATGTTTCTGTTTCTGTTGTGCCTTACCTATTAGGTCAAATAGGATTAGTTGGAAACGTCGGTCTGGCGTGAATAATGCAGGAAATTGCTGGTAGATCCTTACCTATTAGGTCAAATAGGTAAGGTTGGAAACTAAAAAAGTAGGGCTAATTCATGAATTAGCCCTACTCTTACTCCTTACCTATTAGGTCAAATAGGATTAGTTGAAAGGCAGAAAAAGGGTTTCTAAAAGAAACCCTTTTTCTAATAAATTGTGTCAAATAAATAAGATAAAAAATTTCAAATATATCTTGACAAAAATCGATAAAAATGCTACAATTAGGCGTGAGTGTTCGCTAAAACTGAAAACATAGTTAAGACAGTAATATGTTCAGCAATCCGTTAGGATTCCTAACAAGAAAAAGTCATGGCAGTCTTAGAAATGCTCACCGTTCCCTTTTGCTCTCCCCTTGCCGGCAGCCTTGGCGAATAGATAATTAAAATAACTCAAATAGGACTGCCCTAGCAATTCTTTCTAGGTAAATCGGCAATTTTTAATCAATTGTTAAAATATTAAAAGGATGCTAAAGATGGCGGCTAGGGTTTCCAGAGTGAGCTATCCTAGAGATACTACTTACTCCATCCTCCCCCATGCTCGATCGAGTTCTCCATAGTCGTTATCAAGTCCAACAGTTACTGGGAAAAAAAACTATCTTAGCTAGGGACAGACACACCACCCAGTTAGTTATCATTAAACTTATTTCTGTTCCTAGGGGTCAAGGGAGTCAGTTTATCGGAGAAATAACTGGTAAAATTGCCCTATTGCGACAACTCTCTCACCCATCTCTCCCCAAATACCTCGATAGCTTTGAGATAGATTCATCCCAGGAACCAATCATCGCTATTGTCCGACCTTATTTATCGGCGCAGCCTTTAGAAAACTATCTTAACTCCAGTTATTTGTTAGCAGAACAAGATCTCAAACAAATTGCCAAATATCTTTTGGAGATTCTCTCCTATCTCCATCAGCAGGATGTCCCCATTAACCACGGCAATATTAAACTTAGTAATATCCTCTTTGATACCCAGTCCCATCGTTTTTATCTAGTTGATTTTGCCTTTGATTCCGATTCTCCCACCACCGACTTACAGGATCTAGGCAAAAGTTTGATCAGTTTAGCCACGGGGATTAAGCATCGTTACATACCCGAAAACTTTGAGCAAAAAACTAATCTAAGCGCTTTTTTCATCTATTGGTTAAAAAGATTATCAAACTCCCCCCCAGACTCTCATTTTCGTTCGGTGACAGAAGCTTTAGCCAGCTTATATAGTTGTCAATTGATCCTAGTATCTATTGGCAATCTGACCAAACCCTACGGCAGCGAAGTTACTGTTTATAAAACAGATAATCTCCTAGAAATAAAAATCGCTAGTAAAACCAAACAAAAGTTTTTCAATAATCTCAAAACCCAGTTAAGACAGTTTTTACCATCCCTATTCTTTGCGATTACCCTCTTAACCATAGTCGGTATTTACGATATAAAACTGGTCGCTTTTTTAATCCCAATTATCCTAATTTTTCTGCTCAACTTAATCTCCTCTAGTTTATCTTGGCAGTTATGGAAATCTTTTTGGCAGGGGGAACTAGAGTTAAAAATTACCCCCAAAAAAGTTTCTCTCTATCAAAAACTCTGGGGGCTAAAATTTAAACTAACTGCCGATGCCGCTAGTTCCGAAATTTATAGTCTCATTCGTCACAATGTCACTGTCACTATGGAGGGAGAAAATATTACTATTATTCCTCCTTGTCTGGTTCTCGTTGCCAACCATCGAGAATATATTATCACTGCCAGTGAAGATGTTAGCGAAGCCGAATTAGATTGGTTGGCACAACAATTAAGCGATTGGCTACGTTTACCGATTACGAGAATTTAAGGTGTATTAAGCTACGTTAACACACCCCAAATTTATCTATATTTAACCGATAACATCTTCCGATTTAATCAGATGCGCTTCTAGGAACCAGAGACGTTTATCGATGTCTCGGGAGATTTCCGTATAGAGATCCGCTGTGTCAGCATCCCCTTGATTGCCAGTGGTATCAATAGCAGAACGAAGATGGGAAGCGTATAAGGCATAACGTTCGGCTAAAGCAACGAGATGTTCACTACCATCGACGATATCAGCCGGATATTCTGGCAGAATCGAGTTAGCGGCGGCGATGCGTGCTGTTCCCAAAGCGGTTCCACCTAAAGCGGTAATCCGTTCTGCTACCATGTCCCCATAGTCTTCTAATTCCGTGGCCATTTCGTCGAAGAGGCTGTGCAATTGGTAGAAATTTAAACCTTTGACATTCCAGTGGGCCTGTTTAACCTGAGTTTTTAGGTCCAAACTAGCGGCAAGGGTTTGGCTTAAGATTTCAACCATAGCTTTGCGGATATCTAATGCTAAATCGATGCGGGTGGTGTAGTATTGTCCCGTGGTTTTGCTTTTGACTGGAGTGGCTACCATAATCTTTCTCCTTGATGAGTTAACAAATACTCGATAATTTTTGTGGGTGCATAAGGGACTGATTTTGATCCTATTGGACGTTGATAATAAACTGAAAAACGGCCAATTAATTCGGAAAACAAGTAGCTGATAACTGATACTTCCAATGCGCTCAGTACAAGTAACGGCTCGAATCAGCGGCATCAGACAACCTTGAACTGAGCATCAGCAGCCTTCGTCCGTCCGCTGCACTCGAATTGTTAGACCTCTCTTATCGCTCATCTCATGCCAGAAACAAATTCTTGTACCGTAATTCCAGCAGTACGAATAAGACTACGAAGCGTACCCTTTGCCACTTCACGATGATCAGGAACAGAGAGTGTTACCTGTTCGCCCTCCTTAACCATGATAATATGGCTTGCACTTTGACGCGCAACTTGCCAGCCGAAGGTTTCAAATACTCGGACTACCTCACGTCCGCTGAGAACAGGAAGAGCAGAGGACATGATTATGCCATTACCTCTACTTGGTGAGTTTCAATCGTTAGCGGTAGCCCACGTTCTGCACGAACTTGAAGGCAGGCGATAATTGCATCTCTGATATTTTCAAGAGCTTCTGCTCTCGTTTTACCTTGGCTGACACAACCCGGAATGCTGGGGCATTCTACAACCCAAACTCCATCTTCGTCACGGTCAAGTGTTACAGTCAACTTCATAAGTTTTCGCCACAATCTCCCAGCTTATAGTTTACCTCGTGTTCTCACCTACCTATTAGTGGATGACAAGAACCGTCAGTAATCAAAGCTACATCAAGGAAGATACCGAATTGGGTTTTGCCCACCTTCAGCAAACTCAACCCAATTTACGGATGTTGCCCCTATGTACTGAACATGAGTTAATCGAATGTCGTATCGACCTTCCCTGTCTGCTGGCTCTGCACCAGCATGGTTCGCTATGTACAAATTATTCGCATTATTCTCATCATCACGATGATAAAGAATAATACGGTCAACTTCACGATTGGGATCGATCTTCCACTGACCCGTTGAACCAGTGTTGTCATCGTGGAGAACAAAGTGTTTTCCCTCTGTAAAGATAACGACTACCTTTTCATTTGGCTTTATGAAGTCACGGGCTTTCACAAAATAAGCAATTCTCATACTTTTGAGGCACAAAGTTTCTGGTTTTAGTTAGGGAACAGGCCACAGATGGTGTACTTTATAAGACTGAGAAACGCTATAAATGATTAACGAAATACATCAGACTACAATCACACCCAACAAAAAATCTCTAACTTGCCCGGGCAAAACCTCTGACAGATATCTCTCCAGTTGCAATGGAAAGATAACTTGAGGTCTAACTGATTAATTATGCTCCTAAATAAGCCGCTAATTCTCCCGAACCGCCAATTAATTGGCCGTTAATGAAGACTTGCGGGGTGGTGGTATTGCCACTCATGGCCCGCAGAGAACGACTGGTGGCATCGCGTCCGAGGATAATTTCTTCGTATTGTAGGCCTTTTTCTTCTAACATTTTCTTAGCCCGGAGGCAGTAGGGACAGCCCACTTTCGAGAAAAGAGAGACTAAAGGCGGTTTTTTGGCTTCTGGGTTGATGTAGTGTAACATCGTTTCTGCATCGGAGACTTTGAAAGGATCTCCCGGTTCTTCCGGTTCGATGAACATTTTCTCGATAACACCATCTTTGACTAGCATCGAATAGCGCCAAGAACGTTTACCGAAACCTAAGTCAGCTTTATCGACTAACATCCCCATTCCTGCGCTAAATTCGCCGTTACCGTCGGGAATCAAGACGACATTATCACATTCTTGGTCTTTTGCCCACTCGTTCATGACAAAGGTATCATTTACCGACAAGCAAACAATAGCATCTACGCCATTTTCCCGAAAAACTGGGGCCAATTCGTTATATCCGGGTAAATGGGAGGTGGAACAGGTGGGAGTGAATGCCCCGGGTAAGGCAAAAAGAACAACGGTTTTTCCTTTGAATAATTCCTCGCTGGTGATGTTCACCCATTGATTATTTTGACGCACGGGAAAGGTGACATCGGGAACTCTCTGTCCTTCTCGGTTTGGTAGCATAATCTTCAACTCCTAATTACTAAGTCGTACTCATTTCGAGTTTGTCTAAATTAAGTGTACTCATAACGACTATGAGTTGTCAACAAGTATTTATACTTAAATTAGGAGACAGGAGACAGGAGACAGGAGATAGGAGACAGGAGAATGGGAAATAGACAAAAGGCAGTAATATTGATTAGTTAATTTCCCCATCTCCCCCCGCAACCCACAGGAAGTGGTCTCCCCACACACCCCACACCCCACACCCCACACCCACCCCTTTTTTTACTGAAAAATGATGTTTTCCTTACTGAAAAAAAGCTATAAATGGCTAGGACTAGCGATAATAACGGTGATTTTGGCGATTACACCCGCCGTCATCGCCCAATCAACCACTAGCACCATACCTCTGGCAAAAATTAACTGGTTACAGGCGATTTTTTTGGGATTTGTGCAGGGAGTGACAGAATTTTTGCCGATTAGCAGTACCGCTCATCTAAAAGCGATTCCCGTCTTTTTGGGTTGGGGAGATCCCGGTGTCACCTATACAGCAGTGATTCAATTGGGCAGTATTGCGGCGGTATTGTCCTATTTTTGGCAGGATTTAAGGCAAATATCCACGGGAATGGTGAAAGCGGTGGCTAGTTCCGATTATCGTTCCCAGGATTTTCGTTTAGCCGTAGGGATTATCCTAGGCACAATTCCGATCATTTTCTTCGGTTTGTTAATGAAACTTTTTATTCCCGATTTAGATAACTCCCCCCTGAGAAGTATGACAGCGATCGCCTGTGCCTCTATAGTCATGTCTTTACTCTTAGGTACGTCCGAAAAAATCGGGAAACATAAACGCAGTTTTGAGACTTTGCGACAAAAAGACGGGGTTTTAATGGGATTAGCCCAAGCTTTAGCCCTAATACCGGGGGTATCTCGTTCTGGGTCCACCTTAACTGCCGGGTTATTCATGGGTTTAGAAAGGGCCGTAGCGGCGCGATTTTCCTTTCTGTTGGGGATTCCGGCGATAACTTTAGCCGGTTTAGTGGAATTTAAAGGCGTTCTTGACCAGATTAACACCAGTGAATTAATTCCCCTCGCTATTGGGGTAATTTCCTCGGCGATATTTTCCTATCTTTCGATCGCCTGGTTATTAGATTATCTCAAAAAACAGAGTACCTGGGTTTTTGTCTGGTATCGTCTCTTTTTCGGGGTTACTATCCTGATTGGTGTGGCCTGGGGGCGTTTTTCCTGACCTTTTGGCATTCTAATTAGGGTTTGCGGCAAAAAGTTTGTTGGTGGGGACAGGGTGTGGGGTGTGGGGTGTGGGGTGTAGGTTTTTACAGATTTTCATCTGGTCAATTACCTAATTTTTAGGGAAAAAGTCCCTGAATTTTCCCCCCGATCACTCCCAGATATGGTACTTTTTGATTGACAAAAAGTCTAAAAGTCTTACCCAACAAGGTTTTTAGCTTTATTCAGCCAGCCCTAATTAATTTCTAAAAAATCTTGCAATTTTTGTAGATAAGTAGGGGCATCTTCTAACATGGGAAAGTGAGCAGTATTAGCCATCTCCACATACTGGATATTATTATTCAAATCCGCCGCCATTTTGCCCATTTTGGCAGGGATAATAATATCTTTTTCCCCTGATACTAAAAGAGTTGGTACCTTAATCTCAGCAAATTTACCCGGCATAATTTCCACTGCTTTTTTACTCACAGATGTATAAATTGTGCCTAGGGCTGCCTCATAATCTGCCGCTAAAAAATCTTCTAAAAAAGCAATTTTTTCTGATTTTGGGATCGATCGATGCAAAAATCTCGCCATAAATAATCGATCGGCAAAAGGTACTTTTAAAAACCAATCATAACGAAACTGTACCACATACTTACCGAATTTATGAAAGGCAGCAAAAGCCGCTTTATTATACTCAAAAATGCCATTACAGGTTAAAATTGCTTTGACCACTCTTTCCGGGTACATAGTAATAAAAAAAGTCGCCACCGATGCCCCCATAGAGTGACTATTGAGATAGATTTTTTCGATTTCCAAACTATCTAAAAACAAGGCCAAATCAAGGGCATATTCTTCTAAATCGTAGGAAAGATCGGGGGATTTTTCTGGCAATTTAGACCGACCAAAACCCCGCATATCGTACAATAAACAATCGAAGCGATCGCAAATTGCCGCAGCCGTTGATCGCCAATAGCGTCCCGATCCTCCCCAACCATGAATAAACACCATCACCGGCTTTTTCTGGGCAGATTCCGACTCCCGAATCCACTCGTAATAGTGGGGAACACCGCGGACAGTGACTGTTTGATCGATTATTTGAGTTTTCATGATAGTTAAGTAGGGAGGCACAATTATTTGTAGGATGGGTTAGCGGTAGCGTAACCCATGCGGGCGTTGGGTTTCATGCTTCAACCCAACCTACGTTCATCTTATATTTAATTCCACCCACCTACTTAAGTAGGGAGGTACAATTATTTGTAGGATGGGTTAGCGGTAGCGTAACCCATGCGGGCGTTGGGTTTCATGCTTCAACCCAACCTACGTTCATCTTATATTTAATTCCACCCACCTACTTAGATACCTAGCCATCCTCGTCAAGAGTTTTGCCAACGTCGCGCATCTGTGTCCGATAGTCGTCCGATTGTCTTAAGGATAACGAACGAGAACGATTTCAAGCTTCGAGTAATCGTTCATAGATGTCGTCTTCCAGATTATCCCAAATCTTAGCGAGAGCAGTTTCGCTGACTTTTTGCCAGAAATCCGAGTTTGTCTCCTCCGGGATGAGGGTGACTAAAACCCTAGTACCCTCTGGAATCGGCACGGATTCGAGGAGTTCGATCCGGCCTTCTTTGACAATCGCAGGAACGGTATTGAGCATGGTTAACCTCGATTTTTCCCCTTAAGCGGATTCTTGACTGGGTAGAGAGGAAGGATGAACCAATAGATCGGCCGTGGAACGTTTTTCCACCATTTCGCGGGTGATTAAACATCGTTTCACGTCCTTGCGCGAGGGCAATTCGTACATGACATCGAGCATTAACTCCTCGACAATACCCCGTAGGGCCCGGGCCCCGGTTTTGCGACGATAGGCCTCTTGGGCGATCGCTAGGACGGCATCAGATTTAAACTCTAACTGTACATTGTCCATCTTCAACAGTTTTTGATACTGTTTCACCAAAGCGTTGCGGGGTTGCGTCAGGATAGCGATTAAAGCTTCCTCATCCAGGGGTGACAGGGCCGCCAGGATGGGAATCCGACCGACAAACTCTGGAATCATGCCAAATTTGACTAAATCATCGGGAGTCATTTGTTTTAATAACCCTGCCGCCACCTTATCCTTACTAGCTTGGCTATCTCCCGGTTGAATAAAGCCCATGGATTTTTTACCGAGACGCTGATCGATCACCTTATCTAAACCGACAAACGCCCCACCGCAGATAAACAGGATATTGCTGGTGTCAATCTGAATACAATCCTGATAGGGGTGTTTGCGGCCGCCTTGGGGGGGAACATTGGCGATCGTTCCCTCTAACATTTTCAGTAAAGCTTGCTGTACCCCTTCTCCGGACACATCCCGGGTAATCGAGGTATTTTCGCTCTTACGGGCAATTTTATCGATTTCATCGATGTAGATAATGCCCCGCTGCGCTTCTTCCACGTCTAAATCTGCCACTTGTAACAGACGCAAGAGAATATTTTCCACATCTTCCCCCACATAACCGGCCTCGGTTAACGTGGTGGCATCGGCGACAGCAAAAGGTACATCGAGGATTTTAGCCAGAGTTTGAGCTAGAAGGGTTTTTCCCGATCCTGTGGGACCAATTAACAGAATATTAGATTTTTGTAGTTCGATGCTATCTTCTGGACTGCCGCCACCGGCTTTTTGGGTTTGGATATCTTTGAGGCGTTTGTAATGGTTATAAACGGCCACAGAAAGCACTTTTTTCGCCTCATTTTGACCAATAACGTAGTCATCGAGGTATTTTTTAATCTCTCTTGGTTTGGGAATTTGTTCCCAAGTGGTTTTATTTTGGCCCGATCGCCGTTTGTTGGGACGTTCCTCCACTGGGGCGACCGGACTGGGCGGTTCCATCAATTCCTCATCGAGAATTTCGTTACACAGTTCCACACACTCGTCACAAATATAGACCCCCGGCCCGGCGATTAATTTTCGCACTTGTTCCTGGGATTTGCCGCAAAATGAACACTTGAGGTGGGAGTCGTATTTAGACATAGTTTATTATTTACAGGGAAGTAACGGGAACGGTAGGATCGGGCAGTTCGGGACGGGAAATCACCAGATCGATTAACCCATATTCTTTGGCTTCGACGGCCGACATGAAAAAGTCCCGTTCGGTGTCGTTGGCGATGCGATCGTAGGGTTGACCGGTGTGATGAGCCAGCATGGTATTGAGTCTCTGTTTAATATAGAGGATCTCTTTGGCTTGGATGGCGATATCACTAGCTTGACCTTGGGCGCCGCCGAGGGGTTGGTGAATCATGATCCGGCTACTGGGTAGGGACATCCGTTTACCTGCCGCGCCACCACAAAGCAGGAATGCTCCCATACTAGCGGCTAAACCGAAACAAATTGTCGCCACGTCGGGGCGAATTTGTTGCATGGTGTCGTAGATAGCTAGTCCAGCATAAACGGAACCACCGGGGGAGTTGATATAGAGTTGGATATCTTTTTCGGGATCTTCTGCCTCCAAGTAGAGGAGTTGGGCGACGATCGAATCAGCGACCTGATCATCGACGGGAGTTCCCAAAAAGACAATTCTCTCGCGCAAGAGTCGAGAATAGATATCAAAAGCCCGTTCACCCATGCCAGACTGTTCGATTACCACGGGTAAAACGTTAGCTAGGGAGTTTCTCCCCGTGTTGGCGTAGATAGCAGGGCGACAATTACTGGTAATTGGGTAGTCAGGTGATCTCGATTCGAGCATAATTTTTTCGGTTCCGCTATCACAATCTTAGGGTTTTTGCTTGGCTGTGGAGCTTTTACTGGCAAATGTTAAGCATCTTTAGCACTTCTGTCCATCTATTATGCCCTAAGTTTCCCCCGGTTGGCAGGAATCAGTTATCAGTTATCAGTGAGCAGTTATCAGTTATCAGTGATCAGTTATCAGTTATCAGTTATCAGTGATCAGGGAGTGGGGGAATGGGGGAATTCAAGCAATACCCTAAAACCCCAACACCCCAACACGACTGCTAACTCCTTACGGTTATTCTTCCTCAGCCTCAGCTGCCAACACTTCCACTTCGGTGAATGCGAAGGTTTCTTCTGTTTCCTCCTCCTCGGTTGTTTCTTCCTCTAGGGAACCTTTGGGGACGAGGGTGATAGTAGCCTTTTCTTTCAGCCATTCTAGGGTGTTTTCCGCCAGCATTTCTTCGGTGATCACCTGTTCCAGACGCTGCATATCTAGGTTGCGATCGGACAATTCCGCCATGATTTTAGCGATTTTTTCCGTTACCGCTTCGGGACTGACTTCAATGCCGGCGACTTTAGCCAATTCCTGCACCACGAGAGTCTCTTTCAGACTTTCGATCGCATCGGGACGGGTGTTTTCCCGCATTTTGGGAATATTATCTTTTGTAAATAACTGGTTGACATCTAGCCCCATTTGTTGAAACTGCATGAAGCTTTGGGTCAAAATATGCGTCACTTCCTTTTCGATCAGCGTCTCCGGTAAATCTAAAGTCGCACCCTTGACTAATTCCTTGGTTAAAGCGTCATAAATGCTTTCTTTGGTTTCCTTCTCCGCTTGTTCTTGGAAACGTTTCTCTAAACTTGCTCTTAATTCGGCGATTGTCTCCTGATCGCTGACTTCTTGGGCAAAATCGTCGTCAAGCTCTGGTAATTCCTTTGCCTTTAACTCTTTCATCGTAATGGTAAAAATTACCGCTTTTGCTGCCACATCTTCTTTGGGATAATCTTCCGGGAAAGTCAAAGTCATCTCTTTGACTTCTTCCGGTTTCATGCCGATAATTCCTTCCACCATACCCTCGATAAAGCGTCCTGCTTCCATATCCACCCGCAGATCTTCGCCGTCAATATCCGGGATATCCTCGCCAGTTTCGGCGGATTTGCCCCGATAATCAACGATCGCCACATCTCCCAGCTGCGCCCCGCGATCTTCCACGGGAACCAATGTTGCTAACTGTTCTTGACGCTCTTTAAACCAATTTTCCACGGATTCGGGATCATAAACGGTTTCTTCGGCAGTAACGCTCAGATTTTCGTAATCTCCGAGAATAATTGTCGGGGCCACATCCACGGAAACTGAAAAAGTCAAAGCTTTACCCGGTTCATAGGCAGCGATCAAATCCTCAAACTGAGACAATAGCTGGGGATTACCCAGGGACTCGATCCCCTCCTGTTTTAGGGCAGATTCGAGGCAATTTTCGATTAATTCCTCAATTACTGCCGCTTTTACCGCTTTAGTTCCCAATCTTTGCAGAAGAATCTGACGGGGAACCTTCCCGGGGCGAAAACCGGGTATATTGGCCGACTTCGCTAAATTATTTACCACTTTCTCGTGGGTGTTTTTCGTGGTTTCGGCGGGAATTTCAATTTCTAAACCTATCTGACTGGCAGGAAGCTTTTCCTGAATAACTTTCATTGATTTTTCTAGCTCTTACGACAAGGAACGTTTATAATAGGGTGAGCGGTGTTTACGCCTGCGGTGGATCCGTCCCGCTCATGATATTCTAGGGGAATAGCTGCAGTTGCTCCCCAAGCTGTCACAATCTTTTTATTTTAGCGGTCAATGGGGTATATTTAATTTATTCCGTCCTTGGGGCAGTTAAGCCCAATCAGAAAATTTTGCTGATCAAAAGCCGATCAATCCAAGCTTGAGAATAACTCGGTGGACAAAAAAGATTTTTTACTTTAACGATTTCTTCAGACCATTATCATCACCCAACTCGTCAGGAGGTAACACAATTTGAGTCAAAAAGTACGGGTCGCTATTTTAGGGGCCACCGGGGCCGTGGGAACGGAATTACTAGAGTTATTAGCTAGTCGTCAATTCCCTCTCGCTAGTCTAAAATTACTGGCTTCCGAGCGTTCTGCTGGAAAAACCCTCAATTTTCAGGGCGAAAGTCTCCTCATCGAAGCGGTAAACGAGCGCTCTTTTCAGGACGTGGATATCGTTCTCGCTTCTGCGGGGGGAGCCACCTCAAAAGTTTGGGCGAAAACTATTGTCGAGTCGGGTGCGACGATTATCGATAACTCCAGCGCTTTTCGCATGAATCCCGAAGTGCCTTTAGTTGTCCCGGAAATCAATCCCGACAGTGTGGACAATCACCGGGGCATTATCGCTAATCCCAACTGTACGACAATTCTTTTAGGAGTGGCGATCTGGCCTCTCCACCAAGTACAGGCGATCGAGCGAGTAGTAGTTTCTACTTATCAGTCCGCTAGTGGTGCTGGAGCGCGAGCGATGGAGGAGGTAAAACAGCAAGCACAAGCAATTCTTGACAATCGGCAACCTCCCACTAATTCCTTCCCCTATCCCCTCGCTTTTAATCTTTTTCCCCACAATACCCCAATTAATGGTCAAGGGTACTGCGAGGAAGAAATGAAAATGGTCAACGAAACCCGCAAGATTTTTGCTTGTCCAGAGCTGCGGGTTAGCGCCACCTGTGTGAGGGTTCCCGTCCTGCGGGCCCATTCGGAATCGGTTAACCTAGAATTTAGTCGGCCTTTTTCTGTGGTGAAGGCCAGAGAAATTCTTGAGTCTGCCCCGGGGGTAAAATTAGTGGAAGATTGGGACGCTAATTATTTTCCCATGCCAATTGATGCCACCGGTCGCGATGAAGTATTAGTGGGACGCATTCGTCAAGATATCTCCCATCCTAACGGTCTAGAATTGTGGCTATGCGGCGATCAAATTCGCAAGGGTGCGGCTTTAAATGCCGTACAAATTGCCGAACTTTTAGTCAAGAAAAATCTCGTCGGTTCAAGATTAGCAACAGTTTGATAACTAAGCTATCGGCCATCAGCTAGATCAAGGCGATGATAACTAGACCTCTGGTAAAAATCAAAAATTGTTGTTGGGGTTAGGAGCCAGGAGTCAGTAGTCAGGAGGATTAAGAATGAATAATAATCAATTAAATGGTCCTACCCTAACCCATCCTACAAATAATTAATTGTGCCTCCCTACTTAGGAGGATTGCCAGATTCTTTCTTTTGCCTCTTGCCTTCAGAAGCTGATAACTGATAACTGATAACTGATAACTGATAACTGATAACTGATAACTGATAACTGATCAATGAGTGAAACATATTTTGGACGAGTAATTACGGCGATGGTGACACCCTTCACCGTCGAGGGTCAAGTTAATTATGGGATGGTGGAAAAATTGGCCGATTATCTAGTTACCCACGGTAGCGATGGTATAGTGGTCTGTGGGACGACGGGAGAATCACCCACCCTAAGTTGGCAGGAAGAGTACGAACTATTTAGTATTGTCAAAAAAGCGGTTAATGGTCGGGGAAAAGTGATTGCGGGGACGGGTTCTAATTCCACTTCCGAAGCGATCGAAGCGACCCAACAGGCTGCTAAACTGGGTTTAGATGGTTCTTTACAAGTGGTTCCCTACTACAATAAACCTCCCCAAGAGGGTTTATATGAGCATTTTCGCACCATTGCCAAAGCTTGTCCCGATCTGCCGGTGATGCTTTATAATATACCTGGTCGCACGGGTCAAAATATGACCCCAGAAACGATTATTAAACTGGCAGCAGTTGATAATATTGTGGCGGTAAAAGAAGCTAGTGGTAATTTAGAACAAACCTGTAAGATTTACTGTCATACTCCTGAAAATTTCGCTATTTATTCCGGCGATGATTTTCTCACCTTACCCCTAATGACCTGTGGTGCGGTGGGAGTGGTCAGTGTTGCTAGTCATCTAGTGGGAGAAGAAATCCAAGGAATGATTCAAGCTTTATTAACTGGAGATGCGGCCAAAGCGATCGAGATTAATTTGAAATTATTTCCCCTGTTTAAAGGTTTATTCTGTGCCACTAATCCAATTCCAATTAAAGCGGCCTTAAATCTAGTCGGTTGGGATGTGGGGGGTCTAAGACTTCCTTTATGTTCCCTAAGTCCCGAACTAGAAGAAGGATTAGCAAAAATTATGCAAGAATTGGCTTTAATCTAGAAAAATATTAGAAAATTTGGCTAACTAAACTAGGATTTTTTCGAGAAATAGGTTATAATGTTAATAGCTTAACTAGAAAAAAATATAGTTTAGAACTGCTAGAAAGTATTGATACTAAGTGAATTTAACTAGGTGTTATTTCCCTAGTTAGAATAAGTCTAACTATCCATTTTTTGAGATTTCCCGTCCACAAAAACCACCTGAAAAATCACCATAACTTACCATCAAAGGATACCTAATGAGTCAAGATAAAACCCAAGCAAAACTAAAGATCATTCCCCTAGGAGGACTACACGAAATCGGCAAAAACACCTGTGTTTTTGAATACGATGATGAGATTATTCTCCTGGATGCTGGTTTAGCTTTTCCTTCCGATGATATGCACGGGGTCAATGTAGTGCTTCCCGATATGACTTATCTAAGAGAAAATCGCCATAAAATTAAGGGTATGATCGTCACCCACGGTCACGAAGATCATATCGGTGGTATTCCCTACCATCTCAAACAATTTGATGTACCAATTATCTACGGTCCGCGTCTAGCGATGGCTTTATTGCGGGATAAATTGGAAGAAGCAGGATTAGTAAATCGTACCAAATTAGAAACCGTTGCTCCTCGGCAAATGGTGCGTTTAGGTAAATCTTTCATGGTGGAATATATCCGCAATACCCACTCGATCGCCGATAGTTTTTGTGTAGCAATTCACACTCCTTTAGGGATAATTATTCACACAGGAGATTTTAAAATTGACCATACTCCCGTCGATGGCGAATTTTTTGATCTGCAAAAAATTGCCGAACATGGCGAGAAAGGAGTGCTATGTTTATTGAGTGATTCCACTAACGCGGAAGTACCCGGTTATACTCCCTCGGAAGCTTCCGTTTATCCCGGTTTAGAGCGGGTTTTTAACCAAGCAACGGGACGGATTATGATTACTACCTTTGCCTCTTCGGTGCATCGGATTAATCTGGTGTTGAAATTGGCCCAGAAATTTAACCGGAAAGTGGTGGTAGTGGGTCGATCAATGTTAAATGTCATCGCTCATGCGCGTAATTTGGGGTATATTAAATGTCCCGACGATATATTTGAACCCTTGAAAGCGACCCGCAATTTAGCCGATGATAAAATCGTCATTTTAACTACAGGATCCCAGGGGGAACCTTTAGCGGCCATGACGCGGATTTCTAAGGGTGAACATCCTCATATTCGTGCGCGTCAGGGGGATACGATTGTCTTTTCCGCTAATCCGATTCCGGGTAATACCATCGCTGTGGTCAATACAATTGATCGCCTAATGATGCAGGGTGCTAACGTGGTTTACGGACGCGATAAGGGAATTCACGTTTCCGGCCATGGTTCCCAAGAAGACCATAAATTGATGTTATCTTTGACGCGGCCGAAGTTTTTTGTGCCAGTGCATGGAGAACACCGAATGCTGGTCAAACACGCTCAGATGGCCCAAAGTATGGGGATTCCCGCCGAAAATATGGTAATTGTCAAAAATGGTGACACGATCGAGTTAACTGGCGATCGCATTGGCCTCGGCGCACCAGTACCTTCGGGAATCGAGTTAGTTGATCAAGCGGGTGTAGTCCACGAACACATTATGCAGGAAAGACAACAATTAGCCGAAGATGGTGTGATTACGATCGCCGCCTTCGTTAACGCTGAGGGACAATTAAGCGCACCTCCAGAGATTAATTTGCGCGGTGTGGTGACAAAAGTGGAAATCCCGCTGCTGAATCAGTTAATTATTCGGGCGATCGAACGCTGTTTAAGCGATCGCATTGGTGAATTTAAAACTGCGACGGGGGTTCAGGATTGGGCCGGTTTGCGGGCCGAAATCGAGACGACTTTGCAACGTTTAATCAAACGGGAGTTAAAGAGTCAACCTCTAGTGATTTTCCTCCTGCAAGCGGCGGCAACGGAACCAGCGAACAATCGTACTTATCGCCGCCGCCGTCCCGCAGCTACCATGGCCTCCTAATAGCAGTGGGACAGGAGACAGGAGACAGGAGACAGGTTTTAGGGGTTGGGGTTTTGGGGTTTTGGGGTTTTGGGGTTTTAGTTCAATTTCCCCACTTCCCCACTTCCCCACTTCCCCACTTCCCCACACCCCACACCCCACTCTCCCACTTCCCCACACCCCACACCCCACACCCCACACCCCACTTCCCATTGATAACTGACCATGTTCCATGCTGCCGATTTGCGATCGCTGCTGACCGCCGTTGCCAGGGGAGAAATTAACCCGGAGACAGCTTTAGATAAACTTAAACATCTGGCCTTTGAGCCGGTGGAAGACTTCGCTAAGATTGACCATCATCGTCAATTAAGAACGGGATTTCCGGAGGTTATCTGGGGGCCGGGTAAAACCACCGCTCAAATCGCCCAAATTATCGGTGTATTGCGTCAAAATAGTCCCGTGGTCATGGCCACCCGCATTGAAGCAGAGATAGCAGTCCAGCTACAGGAACAGGTGACAGACTTAGTTTATTATCCCTTGGCCCGCATCTGTGCCATTGCCGCAGCCGCTCCAGAAAATCCCCCAAAAGGGATAATTTCCATCCTAACGGCGGGAACTGCCGATATTCCCGTAGCGGAGGAGGCGGCGGTTACTGCTCAATTATGCGGTTTTTCCGTGCAGCGTCTCTGGGATGTGGGAGTAGCGGGAATTCATCGCCTCTTGAATCATCGCCATCTACTGGATGCCGCCGATGTGTTAATTGTTGTTGCGGGAATGGAAGGAGCCTTACCAAGTGTGGTAGCGGGATTAGTTGATCGCCCGGTGATCGCGGTTCCCACCAGTATCGGTTACGGAACCAGTTTCGGCGGTATTGCTCCTTTGTTAACTATGCTCAATTCCTGCGCGGTCGGTATCGGTGTGGTTAATATAGATAATGGTTTTGGGGCTGCCATGTTAGCCGGCCAAATTTTACGCACGGCGGCCAGATTAGCCTAGATTTTCCCTCATCTCAGGCTGAAGATCCTATACAGTTGGTATAGGGATAAACTACTTTGAAAAAGAAGCCGATATGCACCTAAGTGAAATTACTCATCCCAACCAGTTACATGGTTTATCACTCCGTCAATTAGAAGATATTGCCCGTCAGATTCGCGAAAAACACCTCCAGACGATCGCCGCTACTGGTGGACATTTGGGACCGGGTTTAGGAGTCGTAGAACTAACGATCGCCCTTTACCAAACCCTCGATCTCGATCGAGATAAAGTCCTTTGGGACGTGGGACACCAAGCTTATCCGCACAAACTCCTTACCGGTCGCTATAATGATTTTCACACCCTGCGCCAAAAAAATGGCGTTGCGGGCTATCTAAAACGTTGCGAGAGCAAATTTGACCATTTTGGGGCTGGACACGCCTCTACGAGCATTTCTGCGGGGTTAGGAATGGCTTTAGCCCGGGATGCCAAGGGGGAAGATTTCAAGGTGGTATCGATCATCGGGGATGGCGCTTTAACCGGGGGTATGGCCCTAGAAGCGATTAACCATGCTGGACATTTACCGAACACCAACATCATGGTTATCCTCAACGATAACGAGATGTCCATTTCCCCCAACGTCGGGGCAATTTCCCGCTATCTCAATAAAGTTCGTTTGAGCGAACCCGTCCAGTTTATCGCCGATAATCTCGAAGAACAATTGAAACATCTACCCTTCTTCGGTGACTCCCTCACTCCGGAAATGGAACGAGTCAAAGAAGGGATGAAACGGTTAGCAGTTCCCAAAGTCGGTGCTGTCATCGAGGAATTGGGCTTTAAATATTTTGGCCCGATTGATGGTCATAATATTCCCGAATTAATCGCCACTTTTAAACAGGCCCATAAGGTCCACGGACCGGTTTTCGTCCACGTTGCCACCGTTAAAGGCAAAGGCTACGAATGGGCCGAAAAAGATCAAGTGGGTTATCATGCCCAAAATCCCTTTAATTTAGCCACGGGTAAACCGATTCCCTCCAGTAAACCGAAACCTCCCGCTTATTCCAAAGTTTTCGGGCATACTCTCACTAAATTAGCGGAAAATGACCCGCGCATTATCGGCATCACCGCTGCTATGGCCACCGGGACGGGGTTAGATAAATTTCAGGCAAAACTACCGAAACAGTACATCGATGTGGGAATTGCTGAACAACACGCCGTTACTCTCGCCGGTGGTCTTGCTTGCGAAGGAATGCGCCCGGTTGTCACCATTTACTCTACTTTCCTGCAGCGGGCTTTTGATCAGATTATTCACGATATCTGCATTCAAAATCTCCCGGTTTTCTTCTGTATGGACCGGGCCGGTATTGTCGGGGCCGATGGACCGACCCACCAAGGGATGTACGATATCGCCTACCTGCGTTGTATCCCCAATATGACCATTATGGCCCCGAAAGATGAGGCGGAACTGCAAAGAATGGTAGTGACGGGGATTAATCATACCAGCGGCCCCATTGCCATGCGTTACCCCCGGGGCAACGGTTTAGGGGTTCCCCTGATGGAAGAGGGTTGGGAAGCTTTACCCATCGGTAAGGGCGAAATTCTCCGCAGTGGCGATGATGTTCTCCTGTTAGGATACGGCACGATGGTCAATACTTCCCTACAGGTGGCCGAAATCCTCAGCGAACACGGCATCGAAGCCACAGTGGTTAATGCCCGTTTTGTCAAGCCCCTTGATACAGAACTTATCTTTCCCCTTGCTCAACGTCTTGGTAAAGTGGTGACTTTGGAAGAAGGTTGTTTGATGGGTGGTTTTGGTTCTGCGGTTTTGGAAGCTTTACAGGATGCTAATATTCTAGTTCCGGTCAAGCGTTTCGGGGTTCCCGATAAATTAGTGGACCACGCAAAACCAGAGGAATCTTTCGCTGATTTGGGTTTAACCAGTCCCCAGATTGCCCAACAGGTTTTAGCGGCATTTTTTAGCCAAAAACAAACCGCTAACGTCGGTTAAAATCTCAAGATTAGCTTGTCCAGTTTTCCCGAAAAATTAGGGAAGACTGGTTTTTTTTGATCTAGATAGTCAATGAAGACTGCCAGCAATAAATAGTGAGGGGAACGAACCACAGAGACACAAAGGACACAAAGAGCGATCACTACTATATAGGTCAAACTTATCACACAAAGAATAGGAGAGTCCAGTAGCTTTAAGAGCATCAGCCATGAGTTGGTCATCAATGACAATGTTAGTTCTCATAGTATCTCTAGTTGTGTATTTTAGATTAAACCTCTTGCATAATTAATTTTTGAGGGTTCAAAAATGAGAAAAAAAGGTTAAATTTTGTCAAGAAATTGCTTGAAGTTTTCTAAAGCAACTTGACTTAAAGACAGAATTGTGTACAATCGTTCATTAGTAATTTTACCCAGAGTGCTGTGTATGGTTTCATCAGTTCATCTTATGGCTTCTGGCGTTGAAACAAATTTTGTTTTAAAGCTAACCTTCGAGCAAGAGCAGAATGGGAGGATATATCAACCATGTTAAGCACTGATCTAGAGATAAGACTAGCAGCTTTAGAAGCTGAAGTAGCACTGCTTAAGCGTTTGCTACCTACTGTCAGCGAAACTCCCTGGTGGGAAAAAATTGTCGGCACTTTTGCTGATGATCCGGTTTACGAAGAGGCAATGCAGTTTGGTCAAGAGTACCGTCAGTCCCTAAAACCATTAGCCGAGGAAGCATCCGAATCCTGAAATGTATCTCCTTGACACCGATCATATTAGTATTCTCGATCGCGGGGGTCAACCGGCACAACAATTGCTGAAAAAACTGGCTGCTATTACGAGCAGCGAAGTTGCTACCACAATTATCACCTACGAAGAACAAATGCGGGGATGGCTCAGTTACATAGCCAAGACCAGTTCGATTGAAACCCAAGTTGTTGCCTATCGAAGGCTAGAAAAGCACCTCGCTAATTATCGCACGATTCCCATTGTCGGCTTTGATGAAAAGGCAGGTCAAGTTTTTCAAGAACTTCGGGTAACTTACCCTCGTTTGGGTTCGATGGATTTGAAGATTGCTGCTATCTCAATGGTTAATCAGGCTATCCTGCTGACGCGAAATCTCTCAGATTTTGGGCAAATTGCCGGTTTAAGAGCAGAAGATTGGACGATGACAGGCAACTGAATTACCTATGGAAAACCAACTTTTGCAGCGAATCACCCTCGATTTAAATATCTGTCATGGCAAACCTTGCCTTCGAGGATTGCGTTATCCTGTTGAATTTATCCTAGAATTACTTAGTTCTGGCATGAGTATCGAAGATATTTTAGCCGACTACGATGATTTGGAACGGGAGGATATTCTAGCGGCGTTATTGTTTGCCACTCGATTAACTCAGGTAAAAAGCATCTACCAAATTGCACCATGAAGTTTTTAGTCGATTTACTCGACATTCGTTAATAGAAATGAGTCGCAACTCAATCATCGTTCATCATTAGTAATTTTACCCAGAGTGCTGTGTATGGTTTCATCAGTTCATCTTATGGCTTCTGGCTGGGATTTAGCAGTTAATAATCGCAATGGTCAACTCGCTCTTGTGGTTGAGATCAAGTGCAAAACCAACGTATCCCAAGAATGGGCGGCAAAACTCCGACGCAATATTCTAGCACACGGTACTTTTGCCAAGGCTCCCTATTTTTTGCTGGTCTTTCCTGACAGATTTTACTTATGGAGTAATGTTGGGGCTTTTCAGGAGCAGAGTGAACCTAGTTATATGATTGATGCCAGTCCCATTCTTCAGCCTTATTTTCAACGAGCAGGGGTAGCGAATGACCAAATTAGTAGGCAAAGTCTTGAACTAATTGTTGCTTCCTGGTTGGGAGAGATTATTTATTCTGAAAAGCCGCCTGAAGCTCTCGATGATTCTCAGCGTTGGTTGATTGATTCAGGGTTGTATGCTGCTTTAGCTGGAGGAAAATTTCAGCATGAGGTGGCGGCGTGAATATCTATGTTGAAACAAATTTTGTTTTAGAGCTAACCTTCGAGCAAGAGCAGTGTCTAAGCTGTGAGCAGATTCTGCAACTTTGTGAAACAGGACAAGCCAAACTCATTATTCCAGCATATAGTCTAGCTGAACCTCACGAAAAACTGACTCGTCAAGCAAAGAGTCGTCGGGAACTTCAACAGTTACTAGATACTGAGTTACGTCAACTTTCACGCACAGCTTCTTATGCAAGTCGGATCAAGAGTATTCAAGATATTGCTAGTTTAATGGTGCAAAGCAATGAAGAAGAACGACATCGTTTTAATAAATATCGAGAACGCCTCCTCAAGGTAGGAGAAATTGTGGCACTTACTGCTGATATTTTAATCGAAGCAGCATCTTATGAAACGATATATGATTTAACGCCACAAGATGCTCTTGTCTATGCCTCGGTACTTCATCATTTACGACGTTATCAGCCACAGCAGGCGTGTTTTTTGAATCGAAACTCAAAAGACTTTGATAGTCCTGATATTGTTGAAGAACTGAATCAATTCAACTGTAGGATGATTCCCCGATTTGATCGTGGTTACAGTTTTCTTCAGTCGCAGTTATCGTCCTAGTAGCTGAGATCAAGCTTTTCGGTTGAGTTGAGCGCTTTAATACTTAGGAGAAAACTGCTCGATTCAAAAATTTTAGCGAAACCCAACACTCTTTAACGACATCGTAAGAATCATTGATTGTGCCTCATTTCCTCAAGGTTTCCTTCCCATTTAAGCTTACCTTTAAAGGCTTTAATTTTCTCCTGTTGTTTGAGCCGAATCAAAGTCTTAAGACCCAATTCAACAACTTCTTGTTTAGTCTTTAAACCAGTAGCTTTAAGAGCATCAGCCATGAGTTGGTCATCAATGATAATGTTAGTTTTCATAGTATCTCTAGTTGTGTATAGTAGATTGTTAATATACACATTATATAGGGTTTGCTGAATAAATGTGAGATGTAAGCAAGGTAGAGATTTTGTGGCTTTTCTCGCAAAACAGGTGCAAGATTGTGAGAGAATCGTCGTTCAAAATCTTGCGTCTTTATCGGCCCGCGTCCTGTAGGGGCGAAGCATTCGGACAATAACCTATCGGTGAAACTGTAGATTTTCTATCCGAATGCTTCGCCCGTACTTTTTGCCGCATACCCTATTTAGGAGAAAACTGCTCGATTCAAAAATTTTAGCTAAAACCCAACATTTTTAAAGACATCGGTGCAGTTGGGTTTCCCGCAAGTGTCGCTCATTTTTGATAGACAAAAGTTATTGCTGTCACCCCCAACACAAGTTTACTGTCCCACCCGCCAAATTTTGATAGTTTTGTCCCTACTCCCACTAGCTAAATAGCGGCCATCGGGACTATATACTACTGACAAACCCCCCCTAGAATGACCAGTAAGGGTACACAATTCTTGTCCCGTTGCTACCTCCCAAATTTTAATAGTTTTGTCACCACTACCACTAGCTAAATAGCGGCCATCGGGACTATATACCACTGACTCAACCCTGTCAGAATGACCAGTAAGAGTACGCAATTCTGTTCCCGTTGCTGTCTCCCAAATTTTGATAGTATTGTCACTACTACCACTAGCTAAATAGCGGCCATCGGGACTATATGCTACTGACCTAACCCAGTCAGAATGACCGGTAAGGGTACAAAATTCTGTTTCCGTTGCTACCTCCCAAATTTTGATAGTTTGGTAGCTCCCACTAGCTAAATAGCGGCCATCGGGACTATATACCACTGAGTAAACCCCGCTAGAATGACCAGTAAGGGTACGCAATTTTTTTCTGGCTGCTACCTTCAAAATTTTGATAGTTTTGTCACTACTGCCACTAGCTAAATAGCGGCCATCGGGACTATATGCTATTGAGTTAACCGAGTCAGAATGACCAGTAAGGGTACGCAATTCTTTTCCCGTTGCCACCTCCCAAATTTTGATAGTTCTGCCATTACTCCCACTAGCTAAATAGCGGCCATCGGGACTATATACCACTGACCTAACCCCGCTAGAATGACCAGTAAGGGTTTTATCTAAGAAGCGAAGACTAGATAAATCGGATATTAATAATTGAGGACTAGCAGGAAACTCTAGATATTTAAAATAACCGTAAGCTTGCGTTATTCCTATCCCTAATAACAGGTAGTGATTCGGTAGTAGTGGTAAGCCATCTTGCTTATCTGGACTGAGTCGTGTAGAATATTTACTAATAAAAATAATTGCTTGATAAATGTTGGGGATTTGGTTTTTATGATTGCTATTTTTATCAATATCTTCTCTT